>CALMNV010000203.1 GCA_937873285.1 uncultured Intrasporangium sp.
AAATGCCCCCCCCTCATCGAGTGGTCAGTTCCGCACAGCCGGCTTGGCCCACGCAACCGGACGACCCCTACTGCGGTGCGGCCCAAGTGTGCGGAAGTGGCCACTCGACCCCGTCCCGGGGCGTACCGAACTGGCCACTCGACCTGTTTGGGGCGGACGGAAGTGGCCACTCGACATGGTCCCGGGGCGGACGGAAGTGGCCACTCGACGAGGGGAGGGGGCAGGCCGGAGGAGGGGACGACGGTCAGGCGACGTTCATGGTGTAGTAACCGGGCGGCGCGGCCTCCTGCCACGAGCGCAGCGCGGTGTAGGCGGGCGTCTGCAGCGCCAGCTCGAAGGAGGAGGCGTGCGCGGCTGCCGAGACCCGGGAGGCGTCCGGCAGCAGGGGCGGAGTGTCCGCGGCGGGCAGCGGCACCGGGGCGTCGAGCAGCAGCACCTGGCGCGGCCAGCGTTGGCGTGGTCGCAGGGAGAAGCCGCCGAGCGGATACCACTCCAGGGCACCGTCGCCGAGCCGCAGCAGGCCCATGCGCCACTGCCCGGTGCCCGGCTGGCGAAGCCCGCACAGCGTCAGCGGCAGTCCGCGGGCGATGACACGGCGGCGCAGATAGGTCCCGGCGATCAGGAGCAGGACCAGGATGAGCAGGATGCCGACCACGACCTCGACCGAGACGAGTGCGGGCGGCATGGCAGCGGCCTCAGCCGTTGGCGGCGTGCTGCGAGCCGGACACGTCGACGTGCTCGGCCACGATCGTCACGACGTCGGAGTCGACGGAGAGGAACCCGCCATCGACGGTCGCGGTGTGGCGGACGCCGTCGAGGCCTTCGATGGCCACCTCGGCTCCGGCGAGGACGCCGAGCAGGGGGGTGTGCCCGGGCAGGATCCCGAGATCGCCCTCGACCGAGCGCGCCCGCACGAACCTCGCCTCGCCCTCCCACACCTTGCGGTCGGCGGCGACCATCTCCACCTTCAATGAGCTCACATGGTCCTCCGGGTGCCGTGGTTGGCACGAGTTTAGTACCTCGTATGCCGTGCTCTCGCACCGGCCGGAACGGCCGGCGTCACGGGCCGGGCCGGTCCTTGGGCACGCGGGGCAGCGTCGGGTCGAAGTCCTCCCCGAGATCCTGGATCGCGGTCCGCGCGAACACCTGCTGCTGGGTCATCACCCGCTCGGCCCGGCCGCGGCCGAGGAAGCTGATGACCCAGTGGAGCAGGGTCGTGACCCGGTGCTTGAAGCCGATGATGTAGACGAGGTGCACGCCGAGCCACATCAGCCAGGCGAGGAAGCCGCTCGTCTGGAACCGGCCGATCGACACGACCGCGGAGAACCGGGAGATCGTGGCCATCGAGCCCTTGTCGCGGTATCGGAAGGCCGGAAGCGGCGGCTGGCCCGCAACCCGCCGCATGAGCTGGTCCGCGGCATACCGGGCGCCCTGGATGGCGACCTGCGCGACACCGGGCAGGCGGTCGCGGAGCATCATGTCGCCGACGACGAACACCTCGGGGTGACCGGGGAGGGTCAGGTCGGGCAGCACCTGCACTCGACCGGCACGGTCGAGCTCGGCACCGGACTGCTCCGCGAGCTGGGCGCCGAGCGGTGACGCGCTGACCCCTGCCGCCCAGACCTTGCAGACCGCCTCGATGCGCTCGCGCTCCCCGTCCGCGCGCTCGACGTCGATCCCGGTCGAGTCCACGCCGACGACCGTGGCGCCGAGCCGGACCTCGACCCCAATGGCCTCCAGGCGAGCGCGTGCCCGGCCGCCCAGCCGCTCACCGAACGACGGCAGCACCGCGGATGCCGCGTCGAGCAGGACGACCCGCGCCGACGCCGGGTCGATGCGCCGGAAGTCCCGCTTCAGGGTGCGGTGGGCGAGCTCGGCGATCTGTCCGGCCATCTCGACCCCCGTGGGACCGGCGCCGACGACGACGAAGGTCATCAGCCGCTCGATCTCGGCCGGGGTCGAGGCGAGCTCAGCGAGCTCGAAGGAGCCGAAGATGCGTCCCCGCAGCTCGAGCGCGTCGTCGATGGACTTCATCCCCGGGGCATGCCGGGCGAACCGGTCGTTGCCGAAGTAGGACTGCCCGGCCCCCGCCGCCACGATGAGCGAGTCGTACGGCGTCACCGTGACGCGGCCCACCGCCGAGTGGGTCACCGTGCGGGCCTCGAGGTCCAGCCTCGTCACCTCCCCGAGCAGCACCCGCGCGTTGGCCTGATGCGCGAGCACCTCGCGGGTGGCCGGGGCGATCTCGCCCTCGGAGAGGATGCCGGTCGCGACCTGGTAGAGCAGCGGCTGGAAGAGATGGTGCGTCGTCCGCGCCACCAGCGTCACGTCGACGTCCGCGCCGGCCAGCCGCTGCGCGGCGAAGAGCCCGCCGAAACCGGACCCGATGATGACGACTCGGTGCCGGGGGCCGGCCGGTGTCGTGTCGGTCATATGCGGTGCGCTCCTTGGGTGCTCTGCTGCGGATGTGCACGACGCCGGCGCCCCTGGCGGGACACCGGCGTCGGTCGTGTCGCTCGTGCTTCGCGGGAGGAGCCGCGAGGCCTTGGGCTCAGAGGTTCTTCTGGATCTCCGCCCACTGCCGCTCGACGTCCTCGAGCCCGCCGCACATGAAGAAGGCCTGCTCAGCGACGTGGTCGTACTCGCCGTCGGCGATCTTCGTGAACGCCTCGACGGTCTCGTCCAGCGGCACCGTCGAGCCCTCGAGACCGGTGAACTGCTTGGCCACGTAGGTGTTCTGGGAGAGGAACCGCTGGATGCGCCGCGCCCGGTTGACGAGGATCTTGTCCTCCTCGGACAGCTCGTCGACGCCGAGGATCGCGATGATGTCCTGCAGCTCCTTGTTGCGCTGCAGGATCGACTTGATCCGCACGGCGGTGCTGTAGTGCTCCTGCGAGATGTAGCGCGGGTCGAGGATCCGTGAGGTCGAGGCCAACGGGTCCACCGCCGGGTAGATGCCCATCGACGCGATGTCACGGGAGAGCTCGGTCGTCGCGTCGAGGTGCGCGAACGTCGTCGCGGGCGCCGGGTCGGTGTAGTCGTCGGCCGGCACGTAGATCGCCTGCATGGAGGTGATCGAGTGCCCGCGCGTGGAGGTGATCCGCTCCTGAAGGACGCCCATCTCGTCGGCCAGGGTGGGCTGGTAGCCGACGGCGGACGGCATCCGGCCGAGGAGGGTCGACACCTCGGAGCCCGCCTGGGTGAAGCGGAAGATGTTGTCGATGAAGAGCAGCACGTCCTGGTTCTGCACGTCGCGGAAGTACTCGGCCATCGTCAGGGCCGACAGGGCCACCCGCAGCCGGGTGCCCGGCGGCTCGTCCATCTGGCCGAAGACGAGGGCCGTCTGGCCGAGGACCCCGGCCTCCTCCATCTCGACGATGAGGTCGTTGCCCTCGCGGGTGCGCTCCCCCACGCCGGCGAACACGGACACGCCGCCGTGGTCGCGCGCCACGCGGGCGATCATCTCCTGGATGAGGACCGTCTTGCCGACGCCCGCGCCGCCGAACAGGCCGATCTTGCCACCCTGCACGTAGGGCGTGAGCAGGTCGATGACCTTGATGCCCGTCTGGAACATCGTCGTCTTGGGCTCGAGCTGGTCGAAGGGCGGGGCCTCCCGGTGGATCCCCCAGCGCTCCGTGACCTCGAGCCGCTCGCCCTCCTCGAGGTTGAGGCACTCCCCGGTCGTGTTGAAGACCTTGCCGAGGGTCACGTTGCCCACCGGCACGGTGATCGGGCCGCCGGTGTCCTGCACCTCGGCGCCCCGGACGATGCCGTCCGTCGGCTGCAGCGAGATCGCGCGCACGAGGTGCTCGCCGATGTGCTGGGCGACCTCCAGGTTGACGTTGCGAGTCTGCCCCGCAAGCGTGACCTGGGTGGTGAGCAGGTTGTACTGCTCGGGCATGGTCTCGGCCGGGAACTCGACGTCGACCACCGGGCCGATGATCCGGGCGATGCGTCCGACGCCGCCCGCGGGCCCGCCTCCGGCCGTCCCCGCGTTGTCGCTGACAGTTGCAGTCATGTCGCTCTGCTTTCCTGATCCGTTGGTGGCGCTTACTTCTTCTTGGCGTCGGCGAGGGCATCGGCGCCGCCCACGATCTCGCTGATCTCCTGGGTGATACCCGCCTGGCGGGCCTGGTTCGCGAGTCGCTCGAAGGTCTTGATGAGCTCCTGCGCGTTGTCGGTGGCCGACTTCATCGCCCGCTGCCGGGCGGCGAGCTCCGACGCAGCCGAGCTGAGCAGACAGGTGTAGACCCGGTTGCGGACGTACTTGGGCAGCAGCGCGTCGAGCACCTCGTTGGCGTTCGGCTCGAAGGAGTACTGCGGGGGCAGCTGCCCCTCCTCGTACTGCCGGACACTGAGGTCGACGTCGTCCTGCGCGTCGGTGGCGGCGTCCGCCTCGACGACCTCCAGCGGGAGCAGGCGCAGGACGCGCGGCTCCTGCTTGACCATCGAGCGGAACCGGGTATAGACGATGTGGATCTCGTCGTGGCCGCCCTGCGCGGTGTCCTTGAGGAAGTCGCCGGTGATCCGGTCGGCGATCTCGACCGCGTTCTCGAAGGTGGGCGCGTCGGTGAACCCGGACCACTCGGCCGCGAACTCGCGCTTGCGGAAGTTGTAGTAGCTGACCGCCTTGCGCCCGACGAGATAGGGCACGACCTCCTTGCCCTCGGCGCGGAGCCGCTCGATCAGCTGGGCGCTCTCCTTCAGGACGGCGCTGGAGTAGGCGCCGGCCAGGCCGCGGTCCGCGGTGATGATCACGAGGCCGGCCCGCTCGGCGGTCTCCTTCGTCCTCGTCAGCGGGTGGTCCTCGTTGGCGTTCGTCGCCACGGCGGACACAGCGCGGGTCAGCGCGGTCGTGTAGGGCACCGCCTCCGCGGCTCGCTGCCGGGCCTTGATGACCCGGGCGGCCGCGATGAGCTCCATCGCGTTGGTGATCTTCTTGATGGAGTTGACGGACTTGATGCGCTGGCGGTAGACCCGCATCTGCGCTCCCATGTGCCCCGCCTCTCTGTGTGGTCGCGTGCTGTGTCTCGTGCTCGGTGTCTCGTGCCGGCTCCCGAGCCTCGCTGGCCGGCCCGCCGTCACCGCACCGTATGCCGGGAGGCGGGCCTCCCGGCATACGGCCGGCGATCAGCGCTGCTTGACGATCCTCGCCTGGCTGATCTGGTCCTCGTCGATCTCGCTGAACTCCTCGCGGCCGGCCTGCACCGAGCCCTTCGCCGAGGCGCGGAAGCCCGACTTCACCTCGTCGGTCGCCTTCTCGAGCGCCGCCACGGTGTCGTCGTCGAGCTTCTGCGTCTCGCGGATCGTCGAGAGGATCGTGCCCTCCCGGCGCAGCGTGTCGAGCAGCTCGGTCTCGAAGGCGCGCACGTCCTCGACGGGGACGTCGTCGAGGACGCCCGAGGTGCCGGCCCACACCGAGACGACCTGCTCCTCGACCGGGTAGGGGTTGGACTGCGGCTGCTTGAGCAGCTCGACGAGCCGCGCGCCGCGGGCGAGCTGGGAGCGGGAGGCGGGGTCGAGGTCGGAGGCGAACATCGCGAAGGCCTCCATGGCGCGGAACTGGGCGAGGTCGAGCTTGAGGCGCCCGGCGACGGACTTCATCGCCTTGATCTGCGCGGCGCCGCCCACGCGGGACACCGACACACCGACGTCGATGGCGGGCCGGACGTTGGCGTTGAACAGGTCCGCCTGCAGGTAGATCTGGCCGTCGGTGATGGAGATGACGTTGGTCGGGATGTAGGCCGAGACGTCGCCGGCCCGGGTCTCGATGATCGGCAGACCCGTCATGGAGCCGGCCCCCAGGTCATCGGAGAGCTTCGCGCAGCGCTCCAGCAGCCGCGAGTGCAGGTAGAAGACGTCGCCCGGATAGGCCTCACGGCCCGGCGGCCGACGCAGCAGCAGCGACACGGCACGGTAGGCCTCAGCCTGCTTGGACAGGTCGTCGAAGACGATGAGGACGTGCTTGCCCTGGTACATCCAGTGCTGGCCGATGGCCGAGCCGGTGTAGGGCGCGAGGTACTTGAAGCCGGCTGCGTCGGAGGCCGGGGCAGCCACGATGGTGGTGTACTCCAGCGCGCCCGACTCCTCCAGGGTGGCTCGCACCGAGGCGATGGTCGAGCCCTTCTGGCCGATGCCGACGTAGATGCACCGCACCTGCTGCTTGGGGTCGCCCGACTCCCAGTTGCGCTTCTGGTTGATGATCGTGTCGACGGCGACGGTCGTCTTGCCGGTCTGGCGGTCGCCGATGATGAGCTGGCGCTGGCCGCGGCCGATCGGCGTCATGGCGTCGACGGCCTTGATCCCCGTCTGCATCGGCTCGTGCACCGACTTGCGCTGGACGACGGAGGGAGCCTGCAGCTCGAGGGCGCGGCGACCCTCGGCCCTGATCTCTCCCAGCCCGTCGATGGGAGACCCCAGGGGGTCGATGACCCGGCCGAGGAAGGCGTCGCCGACCGGCACCGAGAGCACCTCGCCGGTGCGCTTGACGCTCTGGCCCTCGTCGATGTGCGCGAAGTCACCGAGGACGACGACGCCGATCTCGTGGACGTCGAGGTTGAGCGCGAGGCCCAGCGTGCCGTCCTCGAACTGGAGCAGCTCGTTGGTCATGGCCGAGGGCAGGCCCTCGATGTGGGCGATGCCGTCGCCGGCGTCGACGACGCGGCCGACCTCTTCGCGGGCGGCTGCCCCGGGCTGGTAGGACTGGACGAAGGAGTCCAGGGCCTCCCGGATGTCCTCCGGACGGATGGTGAGCTCCGTCATGTCACATCTTCTCCTCGGTCTGGGCCCGCATCCACGGACCGTCGGTGTGAAGCGCTTGGTGCACCTGCTGTGGTGGGACTCAGACGTCCAGGGCTCGCCGGACCCCGTCGAGCCTGCGCAGGACAGTCCCGTCGATGACCTCCTCGCCGATCTCCACCCGGACCCCACCGAGGACCCGCGGGTCGACGACGGTGTTGACGTGGACCCGGCCTCCGTAGATCCGGCCGAGCGCGGTCGCGAGCCGCTCCCGCTCGGCGTCGCCGAGGGGGACGGCGGAGGTCACGACGGCGGTCTGCTGCTCCCGCCGCCGTGAGGCCGTCTCGAGGTAGACCTCGACGGTGCGCTCGAACCGTCGGCCCCGCGCGGCCTGCACCGCGCGGCGGGCGAGGACCAGGGTCTCGGGAGCCACCTTGGCCGCCAGCAGGTTGTCGGCGAGGGCGAGCCGCCTGTCAGCGGGCACCGCCTCGTCGGTCAAGGCGGTGCGCAGCTGCGGGCTGGAGGCGACGATCCGCTCGAAGCGGAACAGCTCGTCCTCGATCCGGTCGGCACGGCCGCTCGTCTCGGCGGACGCGATGACGGACTCGACGGC
>CALMNV010000204.1 GCA_937873285.1 uncultured Intrasporangium sp.
TGAAGAGCAGGTTGTCCCGGATGATCCCGGCGTTGTTGACGAGGATCGTCGGCGCGCCGAGCTGCGCAGCCACCCGCTCCACCGCCGCCCGCACGGATGCCTCGTCCGCCACGTCGACGGCGACCGCGAGCGCCTCGCCGCCCCCGGACCGGATGGCCGCCACCGTCTCGGCGCACCCGGCCTCGTCGAGGTCGAGCGCCGCGACGGCGCAGCCATCAGCCGCCAGCCGCCTGGCGACGGCGGCTCCGATGCCGCGCGCCGCGCCGGTGACGATCGCCACCCGTGCCCGGCCTCGCTCGTCGCCGCCCAGGCCGCCGTCCGTGTCGCCGTCCGTGTTGCCGTCCGTGTCGCCGTCCATGTTGCCGTCCATGTCGCCGTCCGTGTTGCCGTCCATGTCGCCGTCTCTCCGCTCGTCCGGTCCGGTGCTAAGCATGCGCTTACCCTGACGACGCGGCGGCGGTCCGTCAAGCCGGGGGCCCCGTGTTGTCGGGCGACCGGCAGAATCGGTCGCGTGCTGCTCTCCGATGTCGTCGACACCTCCCGCACCGTGGCACAGACCGCCTCGAGGACGGCGAAGGTGTCGGCACTGGCCACTGCCCTCGCCGCGGCGGCTGCCGAGGGCGGTGCCACCATCGAGGTGGTCGCCGCCTACCTCGCCGGGGTGCTCCCGCAGCGACGTGTGGGGGTCTCCTGGCGTGGCCTCCAGGGCCTTCCCCCGCCGGCCGATTCGGCCACCCTCACCGTGGCCGACGTGGACGCGGCCGCCTCGGCGCTCGCGGGGCTCGCCGGCCCCGGGTCGAGCGCCCGGCGCACCGAGGCCCTGCACGGCCTCTTCGCGCGGGCCACGGCGGCGGAGCAGAGGTGGCTTGTCGGCCTGCTCACCGGTGAGACCCGTCAGGGCGCCGCCGACGGGGTGGCGCTCCAGGCCATCGCGCGAGCGGCGGACGTGCCGGAGCCGGCGGTCCGTCGGGCGGTCATGCTCGCCGGTCACGCCGGACCGGTCGCCCGGGCGGCGCTCACAGGAGGCACCGAGGCCCTGTCCGCGATCGCCCTGGAGGTCGGGCGGCCGCTGCGCCCGATGCTGGCCGGCTCGGCGCCGGACGTCGCCGCGGCGCTCGCCGCGCTGGCGGGTGAGGTGGCCGTCGAGACCAAGCTCGACGGCATACGGCTGCAGGCACACGTCGAGGACGGGCGGGTGGCGCTCTTCACCCGGACGCTCGAGGAGGTGACCGACCGGATGCCCGAGATCACCGAGGCGCTGGCCGGGCTGCCGATCCGGCGGGCCGTCCTCGACGGGGAGGTGCTCGCGCTCACAGCCGACGGGCGGCCGCAGCCGTTCCAGGTGACCGGCGCGCGCACGGCCAGCACGGCGGATCCCGCGCGGCTGCGTGCGCAGGTGCCGCTCACTCCCTACTTCTTCGACCTGCTGCACCTCGATGGCGAGGACCTGCTCGACGCTCCGGCGGCGCTGCGCTGGGAGCGGCTGGCCGGTGCGGTGCCGCCGCAGTGGCTCGTCCCGCGCACGACGACCAGCCGCGTCCAGCAAGCCGAGGCGTTCTTCGCCGAGCAGGTCGCAGCCGGGCACGAAGGGGTGGTCGTCAAGGACCCCGGACTGCCGTATGCCGCTGGTCGCCGCGGCCCGGGATGGGTCAAGGTCAAGCCTCGACACACCCTCGACCTCGTCGTGCTCGCCGTCGAGGAGGGCAGCGGGCGGCGGCGCGAGTGGCTGTCCAACATCCATCTCGGCGCGCGGGACGCGGCGACTGGCGAGCTCGTCATGCTCGGCAAGACGTTCAAGGGGATGACGGACGAGATGTTGCGCTGGCAGACCGAGCGCTTCGCCAGCCTCGAGACGTCACGGACCGGCTCCGTCGTGCACGTGCGGCCCGAGCAGGTCGTCGAGATCGCGTTCGACGGGGTGCAGCGCTCGTCCCGCTACCCGGGCGGGATGGCACTGCGCTTCGCGCGGGTGGTGCGCTACCGGCACGACAAGCCGGTCAGCGAGATCGACACGACTGAGACGGTGCGGTCCCTGGCCGGCTGGTGAGCTTACGGCAGACATGGGGCAGGCGGGGGCGGTGCCGCTGCACCTCCCCCGCCTGCCCCGTTAGAGCGGACGTCGCCGCAGGTCACTGACCTGACAGCAGCTTTCGCACCTCTGACTCCCGATACCGGCGATGTCCCCCCAGGGTCCGGATCGAGGTCAGCTTGCCTGCCTTCGCCCATCGGGTGACCGTCTTGGGGTCGACCCGGAACAGGGCGGCAACTTCGGCGGGTGTCAATAGCTTTTCGGCATCAGCTCTTTCTGGTGTCATCATCACGGCTTCCCCACCCTGTCGCTCGTTGCGGGCGACTCGCATGGGCCCCTAGTTCGGCCCATGGCCACAGGCTAGGTCCAGACACGCTGCTTGGAAGGAGAATGGCGAAATGCCCCGAAGCGGACTGTGTGGCGGCAGTCGGGCGGCAGTCGGGCGGCGAAGCCGCCGCCGCGCCCCGGTGCGGGAGGAAGCGGGAGCCGCTCGCCTCATGTAGCGTAAGCCCCACGAGAACACCACTTTCCCGGGGCCGCTACGCGGACATCGAAGAGCTCTCGGGCGCTTCGACGAGCGATGCCGTCTCGGCACGACGCATGAGGGGGTCACGCCATGGGGCGCGGCCGAGCCAAAGCCAAGCAGACCAAGGTCGCACGGCAGCTCAAGTACTACACGCCTGACACGGACTTGAGCGCGCTGGAACGCGAGCTGCACGGGTCTGAGTCGTCCCAGCGCGACGGTGACAACGCGTCACAGTTCGCGGACGCGGACGAGTTCGACGACTACGGGAAGTGGACCGCCGCGGGCGAGCGCTGAGCGCGGACCCCCGGCACCTTTCACTCTCGGAGCGCGGTGCGGCACGGTAGCCCTTCGGTCGTGGCGTCGCCTCGTGCAGCCTCAGGCGGCGTGCTCTCCCACGAGCCGGACGGCTCCCCCGTCGACCCCCTTCGCGCCCTGGACCAGGTCGGCATCGGCGGACCCCCGGGCGGCCCGGTCCTCCTCGCGGGCCACCTGCCCGAGCACCCACGCCGGTATGCCGTGCGCGACCGAGACTTCGATGGCTCGGTCCGCGTGCGCTTGCGGCAGGACGGCGACGAAGCCCACGCCCATGTTGAGGGTGCGCTCGAGATCGACCCGGGGCACCCGGCCGAGTCGAGCGACGGTGCCGAAGATGGGCGGCGGCCTCCACGTCGAGCGGTCCAGGGTGGCGAGGGTGCCAGGAGGAAGGACCCGGGCGAGGTTGGCGGCCAGCCCGCCGCCGGTGACATGGGAGAGGGCGTGCACGTCGACGCCCTCCGTGCGGATGAGGTCGAGCAGGGGTCGGGTGTAGACGCGGGTCGGCTCGAGCAGCTCCTCGCCCAGCGTGCGCCCGAGCTCCTCGACGTGGCCCTCGAGTGGCCAGCGGGCGGCGTCGACGACCCGTCGGACCAGCGAGTAGCCGTTGCTGTGCAACCCGCTCGACGCGAGCGCCACCACGACGTCCCCCGGCCGGACGCGCTGCGGACCGAGCAGCTCGGCATACTCCACGACGCCGGTGGCTGCACCGGCCAGGTCGTACTCGTCGGGCGCGAGCAGCCCGGGGTGCTCGGCCGTCTCGCCGCCGACGAGGGCCACCCCGGCCTCGGCGCACGCGGCGGCGATGCCGCCCACGATGGCGGCGATCCGCTCCGGCACGACCTTGCCGGTGGCGATGTAGTCGGTGAGGAAGAGCGGCTCGGCGCCGCATACGACGAGGTCGTCGACGACCATGCCGACGAGGTCGAAGCCGATCGTGTCGTGCTTGTCCAGGGCCCGGGCGATTGCGACCTTGGTGCCGACTCCGTCGGTCGAGGTCGCCAGCACCGGCCGTGCCATCCGGCCCAGGGCCGACGCGTCGAACAGGCCGGCGAAACCGCCCAGACCCCCGAGCACCTCCGGCCGGGTGGCAGCGCTCACCGAGGCCTTCATCAGCTCGACAGCGCGGTCGCCGGCCTCGACGTCCACTCCGGCGGCGGCATAGGTGATCGGGCGGACCGGCTCGTGCGTCACCGGGCAAACCCTACCGGCCCCGCCTCCCCCTCCTGGTTCGAGGTATTCCGCCGCCGTATCCCGCCTCGGATTACCTCGAACGGCGGCGGATCGGCTGCTTGAGGCCGGCAGCCACCTGCTCGAGGAAGGCATCCTCATGCAGCCGTAGGCCGATCAGGTCGATGCGCAGCACCGTCTCGCCGTGCAGCGCCAACGCGTTCCGGCTCAGGTTGTCGGCGCTGACCTGCAGCCCCTCGCGGTGCTGGGCACCGTCGATCTCGACGACGAGGGCGCAGTGGTTCCAACGCACGTCGAGGTAGATGCGGCCGTGCGGTCCCTGCCGGACGACCTGCCGGGCGGGCTCGGGCAGACCCCGCACGCGGCACATGCGGGCGAAGTCGAGTTCGCCGAGGGACTGCCCGCCGCACGCGATGTCGAGCAGCACCCGGCCGACGAACCCGCGGCGGGCGCGCCCGCGCAGCCGCGCGGAGCAATCGAGCAGCTGCTGCGGCGTCGTCAGCCGCTGCTGCACCGTCATGAGCAGCACGAGGGCCGCCTGCCGGTCCGAGGCCGCCCAGTATGCCGCCCGAAGCGCGGCCACGGCGGGGCGCGTCCTCGGCACTCCGGCTCCGACCAGCTCGTCGGGCAGCCGGCGGATGATCTTGTGCAGCCTCGTGCCGGCGACGTGCTTGACGGCGCAACGGTGGATGACCGACACGTGCACCTCCTCGTCGGCGTAGTTGCGCAGGCCGGCGACCTGCAAGGCGGTGACCCCGTCGAGGGCGGTGACGCAGGGGCCGGTCTCCCACACGGCCCGCCAGCGCTGAGCCTCGACCGACAGCTCGCCGTTGTGCACGGCCACCGTCTGCAGACCGTGCCGGCGCCACCGCCCCGCTGCCACCTCGTGGCGCACGTCGTCACCCGTGAGGCCGAGGCCGGCCAGAGCGTCACGCGAGAGGACTCCGCCGGTCTCGTGGGCAGCGGCCAACGCCCTCTCCCGCCGTTCCGTGCCCTTCATGCCTCCAGAGTGGGGCGCAGGGGCGCGGCGGCGACGTGGGAGCAGCGCAGCTGTGGACAGCGTCCGCCGCCGAAGGCCGCGCTGTGGAGCGCCGGCCCCCTCACCCGGTTCGATGTAATCCGGCGCTGTATGCCGCGCCGGATTACCTCGAACGGGCAGGGAGGAGGGGAGGGGAGGGGAGGGGGCGGTCAGGGGTGCTGCAGGGCCCCGGCGCCGCCAGTGCCGACGCCGAGGGCGACGCCGTCCACGTCCACCGAGCGGTCGTGGCCGGTGCGCACGGTCAGCGGCAGCGTCTCCAGCACGTGCTTGCCGACCCGGCCGTCCTCCGGCAGCGCGATCGGGTAGCTCCCCGTGAAGCAGGCCGAGCACAACGTGTCCGCCGGCTGCCCGGTGGCCGCGATCATGCCGTCCTCCGAGATGTAGCCGAGCGAGTCGGCGCCGATCGAGGCCCGGATCTCCTCCAGCCCGAGACCGGTGGCGATGAGCTCGGCCCGGGTGGCGAAGTCGATCCCGTAGAAGCACGGCCAGCGCACCGGCGGCGACGAGATGCGCACGTGGACCTCCGCCGCCCCCGCCTCGCGGAGCATCCGGATCTGCGCCCGCTGGGTGTTGCCCCGCACGATGGAGTCGTCGACCACGACGAGCCGCCTGCCGCGGATGGTGTGCTCCAGCGGGTTGAGCTTGAGCCGGATGCCGAGCTGGCGGATCGTCTGGCTCGGCTGGATGAAGGTGCGTCCGACGTAGGCGTTCTTGACGAATCCCTGCCCGAAGGGGATGCCCGACTCCTGCGAGTAGCCGACCGCCGCCGGCACCCCGGACTCCGGCACCCCGATGACCAGGTCGGCCTCGACGGGGTGCTCACGGGCCAGCGCACGGCCCATCTCCACCCGAGCCTCGTGGACGACCCGCCCTCGGATGACCGCGTCCGGCCGGGCGAGGTAGACGTACTCGAAGACGCACCCCTTGGGCTGCGGCGCGGCGAAGCGGTGGGTGCGCAGGCCGTCCTCGTCGATGGCGATCAGCTCACCGGGCTCCACCTCACGGATGACCGCGGCCCCGATCGTCTGGAGGGCTGCCGTCTCGGACGCCACCACCCACCCGTGCTCGAGGCGCCCGAGCGCGAGGGGCCGGACCCCCCACGGGTCGCGGGCGGCATACAGCGTGTGCTCGTCCATGAAGACGAACGAGAACGCGCCGCGCAGCTGCGGCAGCAGGGCGAGCGCCGCCTCCTCGGGCGTGCGGTCCGGGTCGCGCGCGAGCAGGGTCGTCACCAACGCCGTGTCCGAGGTGTTGCCGCGCGCGAGCTCGCCCGTGACCGGCCGGCGGCCGAAGTGCTCGTCGACCATGGCGCGCAGCTGGGCGGTGTTGATCAGGTTGCCGTTGTGGGCCAGGGCGATGGTGGTGCCGGTGGAGCCGCCGAGGGTCGGCTGGGCGTTCTCCCAGGTGGAGCCGCCCGTCGTCGAGTAGCGGGTGTGCCCGATGGCGATGTGGCCGCGCAGCGAGCTGAGGGCCGTCTCGTCGAAGACCTGCGAGACCAGGCCCATGTCCTTGTAGACGAGGATCTTCTCGCCGTCGCTCGTCGCGATGCCGGCCGACTCCTGGCCGCGATGCTGCAGGGCGTAGAGCCCGAAGTAGGTCAGCTTGCCGACGTCCTCCCCCGGCGCCCACACCCCGAAGACGCCACACGCGTCCTGCGGTCCCTTCTCGCCCGGAAGCAGGTCGTGCGTCAGGAGACCGTCGCCGCGTGCCACACCTGATCCTCCCACATTCCCCGGACGCCGCCCGCGCGTCAGCCGAGCGGAAACCGCGCGAGCACCTCGTGACGGGGCCGACCCTCGCGCCCCTGACCGAGGTGCGACTCGACGAGGGCCAGCTCGGTGACGCTCCAGGCCGGGGTCTGCAGGGTGTCCAGGGCGCGGATCCAGCGTGTCGCCTCCGTCGGCCGGGGGAAACGCCCGAGCGTGACGTGCGGGAAGAGCCGGCCTCCGTCCGGGGCGGCGCCGACCGAGCTGGCCGCCGACCGTATGCCGCGTGCCACGCTCCGCAGGTCGCCGCTCAGCTGCTCGACTCCCGCCCACAGCACCCGGGCGGCATACGGGTTGGGAAAGGCGCCGGTCCCCGACAGCCGCAGCACGAGCGGTCGGCGGCGGGCGGCGGATGCTGTCAGCACCTCGACGAGGTCGTCGAGGCGCCGCTCCGGCGCCTGACCGAGGAAGGCCAGGGTGACGTGCCACTGGTGCCGGTCGACCCAGCGGATCTCGCGCCCGGCCTCGACCCGGGGCTCCAGGTGCGCGGCGAGGTCGTCGAGGACCTCGGCAGGGGGGACGACTGCGACGAACAGGCGCATCGGCGGGCGGGCGCAGGCTGCCTCGGCGGAGGCCAGGTCAGCCGGAGGAGCGGCCCGAGCGGTCGAGCAGGACGGAGAGCAGCCCTGCGACACCGGTGCCCAGCATCGCGCCGAGCACCCCGACGTAGAGCAGCATCGTGGTGGCGGAGTAGTTCGGCGGGCCCTGCCGGGTGACCGACACGGCGACCCCCGCGAGAAAGCCGAGCACGGCGCCGGTGATGAGGAACCGCTTGAAGTCGGGGATGCGGGGCCGCTGCTCGCTCACCGGCCAAGTCTAAGGGTCGGCAGCGGGAGCAGCCCGTCGAGATGCGCGCGCTGCCCGCTCGCCCGCACCGCCGCCGACGCGACGGCATCCGCCCACGACAGGTCACCGGTCGCGAGCCGCAGCCACGTCGCGGCGTCGGTCTCGACGACGTTCGGCGGCGTGCCCCGGGTGTGCCGCGGTCCCTCGGTGCACTGGACGGCGACG
>CALMNV010000205.1 GCA_937873285.1 uncultured Intrasporangium sp.
CCCGCGCCGGAGGGCGAGCGACGCACGCGGCTGGTCTACGTCTCGCCGCTGAAGGCGCTCTCCTACGACGTCGAGAAGAACCTTCGCGCCCCGCTCAAGGGCATCGGCGGCGACGTGACCGTGGCGATCCGGACCGGCGACACGCCCCAGAAGGAGCGCCAGGCGATGCTGCGCACGCCGCCGGACGTGCTGATCACCACACCGGAGTCGCTCTACCTGATGCTCACCTCGCGGGCGCGCGAGTTCCTCGTCGACGCCGAGGCCGTGATCGTCGACGAGATCCACGCGGTCGCGCGCACGAAGCGCGGCGCGCATCTCGCGCTCTCACTCGAGCGCCTGGAGGAGGTGGCGGGGCGGCCGCTCCAGCGGATCGGGCTGTCGGCGACGCAGCGACCGCTCGAGGAGGTGGGGCGCTTCCTCGTCGGCGCCCGCCGCGAGTGCACCGTGATCGACGCGGGCGTGCGCAAGCCGCTCGACCTGAAGATCCACGTGCCGGTGGAGAACATGCGCGAGCCGGACGCGCACGACGTGACCGACCCGGCCGTGGGCGGGATGGGCACGGCGGCGGGCGGCGGCGACCTGGTCGGCGACGGCCTCGGCGGAACGGCGCCGGGCGCCACGACCTCGCGCTCGATCTGGCCTGCGATCTACCCCGAGCTCCTGCGCCTGATCCGCGAGCACCGTTCCACGATCGTCTTCGTCAACAACCGCCGCGGCGCCGAGCGGCTCGCCGTGAGGCTGAACGAGCTGGCCGCGGAGGAGGCGGAGGCCGGCGCGCCCGCCTACGTCGCGCGCGCCCACCACGGGTCGCTCGCCCGCGAGGAGCGGCTCGTCGTCGAGGACCTCCTGAAGTCGGGCGAGCTGCCCTGTCTCGTCGCCACCTCGTCGCTCGAGCTCGGCATCGACATGGGCGCCGTGGACCTGGTGATCCAGGTGGAGTCGCCGAAGTCGGTGACCGCGGGGCTTCAGCGCATCGGCCGCGCCGGTCATGGCGTCGGCGAGGTCTCGCGCGGGCGCATCTTCCCCAAGTTCCGCGCCGACCTGCTCGAGTGCGCCGTGGTTGCGCGCCGCATGCGCGACGGCGACATCGAGCCGACGGTCGTGCCGCGCAACCCGCTCGACGTGCTCGCGCAGCAGGTCGTCGCCATGGCCTCCTCCGAGGAGGAGCTGAAGGTGCCCGCCCTGCACGAGACGATCCGGCGTGCGTACCCCTTCGCCGAGCTCTCGCGCGAGCTGCTCGACAGCGTCCTCGACATGCTCGACGGCCGCTACCCGTCAGACGAGTTCGCCGAGCTGCGCCCGCGCATCGTCTGGGACCGCGTCACGGGCACGCTGTCGGGGCGGCGGGGAGCGCAGCGCCTCGCCGTCACGAGTGGCGGCACCATTCCCGACCGTGGGCTGTATGCCGTCTTCCTCGCCTCGGGGGACGGGCCGGGGCGGCGGGTCGGCGAGCTCGACGAGGAGATGGTCTACGAGTCGCGCGTCGGCGACGTCTTCACCCTCGGCACGTCGACGTGGCGGATCGAGGACATCACCCACGACCGCGTCCTCGTCACCCCGGCTCCGGGCTCTCCAGGGCGGCTGCCCTTCTGGAAGGGCGACCAGCTCGGCCGACCGGCGGAGCTGGGTCGCGCGGTGGGGGCCTTCCTGCGCGAGGTCGTCGGGCTCACCCCGGCGCGGGCCCGCGAACGGGTGCTGCGCGCCGGTCTCGACGAGTGGGCCGCGGACAACCTGCTCGGCTACCTGCAGGAGCAGCGCGAGGCCACCGCGCACGTGCCTGACGACCGGACCATCGTCCTCGAGCGCTTCCGCGACGAGATCGGCGACTGGCGGGTGGCCGTGCTGTCGCCCTTCGGTGGCCAGGTCCACGCCCCGTGGGCCCTGTGTGTCGCGGCGCGGATGCGCGAGCGCTTCGGCGTCGACGTGCAGGCCATGCACGGCGACGACGGCATCGTCTTCCGGCTTCCCGACCTCGAGTTCGACGACGGCACGCCGGCCGGGCAGATCGGCCAGCAGCTCGTCGAGCTCGTGACGCTCGAGCCGGACGACATCGCGCCCCTCGTGACCGGCGAGATCGGTGGGTCCGCCCTGTTCGCAGCACGGTTCCGCGAGTGCGCCGCACGGGCGCTGCTGCTGCCGCGGCGGCGTCCCGACCGGCGGCAGCCCCTGTGGCAGCAACGCCAACGCGCAGCCCAGCTGCTCCAGGTGGCGAGCCAGTATCCGTCCTTCCCCATCGTGCTGGAGACGGTGCGCGAGTGCGTGCAGGACGTCTTCGACGTGCCGGGCCTCGTCGAGCTGATGGCCGACGTGCGCTCCCGACAGGTGCGCGTCGTCGACATCGAGTCGGCGTCGCCGTCCCCGTTCGCCAAGTCGCTGGCCTTCGGCTACGTCGCCCAGTTCCTCTACGAGGGCGACTCGCCGCTTGCCGAGCGGCGCGCGGCGGCGCTCGCGCTCGACCCGAGCCTCCTGTCCGAGCTGCTCGGCCAGGGCGAGGCGCTGGCCCTGCGCGACCTTCTCGACCCGCAGGCCGTGGCCCGCACCGAGGCCGAGCTGCAGCGGCTCACCCCCGAGCGGGGATGCCGCGACGCCGAGGACGTCGCGGACCTGCTGCGCGCCCTGGGACCGCTGTCCACCCGTGACATCGTGGCCCGATCGGCCGAGGCGTTTGCTCGGGTCGACAGCGTGACCACCGCGCTCACCGGGCTGCAGGCTGCCCGCCGGGTCATCGCCGTGCGCGTCGGTGGCGAGGACCGCTGGGCCGCGGTGGAGGACGCCGGACGCCTGCGTGACGCACTCGGCACCGCTGTGCCGATCGGCATACCGCAGGCGTTCCTCGACCCGGTGCCCGACCCGCTGGGCGACCTCGTCGCCCGGTTCGCCCGCACCCACGGGCCGTTCGCCGCGCCCACGGTGGCGACGTGGTGGGGGGTCGGGCCGGCGGTCGCGGCCGACGCACTGCGCCGGCTGGTGTCCGCCGGTCGGGTCGTCGAGGGCGAGCTGCTCCCGGTCGAGAACGGCGGCGGCCACGGGCCCGAGTTCTGCGACGCGGAGGTGCTGCGTCTGCTGCGCCGGCGCTCGCTGGCCGCCCTGCGGCACGAGGTGGAACCCGTCGCCCAACCCGACTTCGCGCGGTTCGTTCCCCAGTGGCAGGGCGTGGGAGGCGGGCTGCGAGGACGCGAGGGCCTGCTGCGCGCCGTGGAGCAGCTCACCGGGGCGGTGCTGCCGGCCAGCGCGCTCGAGACGCTCGTGCTTCCCGCACGCCTCGCCGACTACCGGCCGGCCCTGCTCGATGAGGTGATGAGCACCGGTGACGTGCTCTGGCGCGGTCACGGCGCGCTGGCCGGCGACGACGGCTGGGTGAGCCTGCACCTGGCCGAGACGGCCCACCTGACCCTGCCGCCGCCCGAGGAGCGCGACCTGACGGACGCTGAGAAGGCGGTGCTCGACGCGCTGGACGGTGGCGGCGCCTACTTCTTCCGTCCCCTCGCTGAGCGGCTCGGCGCGCTCGACACCGATCTCCTGGCTGCGCTGTGGTCGCTGACGTGGTCGGGTCGTCTCACCAACGACACGATCGCGCCGCTGCGGGCCACCCTCGCCGGCGGTCGCACCGCGCACCGACGCGCGAGCACAGCGCCACGCTCGACACGGTATGCCGGCAGGCGAGGCTCGCTGGGTCGGTTCGGCACCCTGCGTGGCGCCCTTGCGGGGGCCGCGACGGGCTCGCTACCCGCCGCCGAGCAGGTGGCGGCGGAGGCAGCGCTGCGGGTCGGCGCGGCGGCCCGGTCGGGGCCCCCCGCCGGCGTGGGGCGCTGGACCGCGCTCCCCCGTGCCGAGACCGACCCCACCGTCCGGGCGGTGACGAGCGCCGAGCTGCTGCTCGACCGCTACGGCGTGCTCACGCGAGGCTCGGTGGCCGCCGAGGACGTGCCGGGCGGCTTCGCGGCGGTCTATCGCGTGCTCGCCGCTGCGGAGGAGGCCGGCAAGGTCCGCCGCGGCTACTTCGTCGAGTCGCTCGGCGCCTCCCAGTTCGCGACGACCGGTGCGGTGGACCGGCTGCGCGCCGCCGCGCGGTTGCCCGATGACCAACGCGCCGCCGCGCGGTTGCCCGATGACCAACGAGCCGCCGCGCGGCATACGCTCGTGCTCGCCGCGAGCGACCCCGCGAGCCCATGGGGGGCCGCGCTCGCCTGGCCGGAGCGGCCGCTCGCGGACGCGGGCGATGCCGAGGCCGGTCCCGAAGCCGCTCGGCGGGGCCACCAACCCGGCCGCAAGGCCGGTGCCCTCGTCGTCACCGTCGACGGTGCGCTCGTGCTCTATGTCGAACGGGGCGGTCGCACGATCCTCTGCTGGGCCGACGACGCCGAGGCCCTGCAGGCGGCCGCCGATGCGCTCGCGCTCTCCGTCCGCGAGGGCGCCTTGGGCCGGCTGACCGTCGAGAAGGCCGACGGAGCATCGCTGCTCGGCTCGGGCCACCCGCTTGCCACGGCGCTGGCCAACGCCGGCTTCCACATGACCCCCCGGGGCCTGCGCCTGCGCCGCTGACCGAGAGGGACCCGAGCTGGCCTCGCTCCGCCTCAGCCACGAGGATGGGCGGCAGCGCTCACGACGCTCCATGAGGAGGGCAGGGCTGTGCCGGAGGGTGACACGGTGTGGCGGACCGCGCAGCGGCTGCACGCCGCGCTCGCCGGCAAGCCCATCACCGAGTCGGACCTGCGGTGGCCCTCGATCTCGACGGTGGACCTCACCGGTCGGGCCACGCTGGAGGTCCGCAGCCGCGGCAAGCACCTCCTGCACCGCGTCGACGGTGGCCTCACCCTGCACTCGCACCTGCGGATGGAGGGGCAGTGGCGCCTCGAGGCGACGGCGACGCTGCCAGCTCGGTGGCGCCGGTCGAGCGACCTGCGGGCCCTGGTCGCGGCGGCGGACTGGGCGGCGCTCGGCCTGCGGCTGGGGATGCTCGACCTCGTGCCGACCGCCCGCGAGTCCGAGCTCGTCGGGCACCTGGGTCCCGACGTCCTCGGCCCCGACTGGGACCGGGAGGTGGCCGTCGCCAACGTGCTCGCCTGCCCCGCGCCGGTCGGTCAGGCCCTGCTCGACCAGCGCAACCTGGCCGGCCTCGGCACCCTGTGGACCGCGGAGACGCTCTTCATCGAGCAGGTCCACCCGTGGGCCGTGCCGGCCGACCTCGGCCCCGACGTCGTGGGCCGGCTGGTCGACCGCGCCCACCGCCTGCTGGGCCGGGCGCGGCTTGACGCGGTGCAGACGAGCACGGGCTCGCGCCGGCCGGGGGAGACGGCATACGTCCACGCCCGCAGCGGCCGGCCGTGCCGGCGCTGCGGCGGCCTCGTCCGGGTGGCGATGACCGGGCCGCCGACGCGGGAGCGCACCATCTTCTACTGCCCCGCGTGCCAGGGTGGGTTGGGACCGACCGACGACGGCGCCCGCCAGGTCCCGCTGGGCAGCCAGGCGCGCCGGCCGCCCGGCGCCAGTCGGAGGAGCGGCTGAGAGGCGTGCTCAGCGCTGGAGCGCTCGCAGCGTCATGGCTCTGCCGCCGCTGAGGCGCGCGACCTGGGCGAGGTAGAGCTCCGCGGTGGCGAGGGCGTCGCCGAGCGCGCGGTGCTGGCGGTGCGCGGGCAGGCGCAGGTGGGCCCGGGCAGCCGGCAGCCGGAGGGCGCCGGGCGGGATCGCCCCCTCTGCCGCACCGAGCACCCGCCGGTGCAGCTCCATCGTGTCGACGACCGTCGCGGGGAAGGGCACCCCGAAGGCACGCTGGGACGCCGCCGAGAGGAACCCCGTCTCCAGCGGCGCGTGGTGGGCGAGCAGGACGCGTCCGGCGAGCGCCGACGCGACGCGAGCCACGAGCTCGTCCGGCTCGACACCGGCCACCACCATGTCGTCGGTCAGCCCGTGCACCGCCGCGCTCTGCCCCACGGGCACCTCGGCACGGCATACGACCTCGTCGGCCCCGGACAGGCGCACGACGAGCCCGTCGACCGGCACGAACCCGGCTGCCAGGATGGCGTCGCGGCGCGGGTCGAGGCCGGTCGTCTCGAGGTCGAGGGCGAGCAGTCGCAGCCGCGCGACAGCTGTCCCGGGGTCGGGCGGGGAGGTCTGCAGGTAGTCGCGCAGGGGGCCCCCAGGTGCCCGCTGGGCGAGGCGGTGGCGGTGCAGGTCGGCCGCGAGGCGGTGCAGGATCACGAGACGAACCCGACCGAGTGGGCCTGGGCGAGGGTGTGCTGCACGCCGCGCACCACGGCGAAGGCGTCGCGCAGGTGCCGCTTGTCGAACCCGCTCAGCTCCGCAGGTGGCACGAAGTTGTCCGGCGCCACGCCGGCCCGCACCTGGCGCGCCTGGTGGACGAGGCGGACGTGCCGGATGTACTCGTACGCGTCCCGCAGGTCGGCAGCGGACTCCGGCGCGATCGCACCGGCCCCGGCCGCCGCGGTGATGCGCATGGAGGTGCCGAGCTGCGGCAGCCCACGCGTGAGGGCGAGCGTGCGCGCGATCTCCACGACGGCGCCGACGCCGCCGCGCTTGAGGTCGAGCGTGTCCCGGTGCTCGCCCCGCCGCTCGAGCACGAAGCCGCGGAAGAAGCCGAGCGGCGGCTCGTTGCCCACCGCGTGCTTGGCCAGGTGCGCGAGGAAGCGCGTGCTCTGCGGCGCCGTCGCCTGGACCTGGCCCTGCAGCGTCCTTACGACCGCGGCGTCGCCGTGCACCGCTCGCATGTCGAAGAAGATGGCCGAGCGCAGCACCGCCTCGGGCACAGGCACGTGCAACCACTGCGCAAAGAGCCGGCGCCACGTTGCGAGGGGCTGCCGCCACGCCGGGTTCGTGGCCATGACGTCGCCCGGGCACCGGGGGTATCCACACCGGGTGAGCCCGTCGACGACGAACCGGGACAGGTCCGCGAACCACGGCGCGGCCTCGGGGCCCGCGTCGTCGGAAAGGATGAGGGCGTTGTCCTGGTCGCTGGCCAGGCCTTGCTCCAGCCGGGCCTGGGAGCCGAGCACGACCCAGCAGTATGCCGCCGGGGCCGGTCCCAGCGACTCCTCGGCGAGCTCGAGCAGCTTGCGGGTGATCGCGTCCCCGACCGCGGTGACGATCCTGGCGACCCCGTCGGCGCTGGCGTCCGCCGCGACGAGCCGCTCGACGACGCCGGGCAGCCGGGCGGCGACCCGGGCGAGCCCGTCGACGTCACGCTGCTTCGCAGTCTCTCCCACGAGCGAGACCGGGTCGGCCTGCTCGAGCCTGAGCACGTCGGAGCTGGTCACCATGCCGACCGGCTCGTCTCCATCCACCACGGGGACGTGGTGGATGGCCCGCGACGTCATCCGCAGCACGACGTCGAGCGCGTGGTCGTCGGGGGCCGCCACGACCGGGTCGCGGGTCATGATGGTCGCGACCGGTGCGGTGGGGTCGCGGCGCACGGCGAGCACCCGGTTGCGCAGGTCCCGGTCGGTGACGATGCCGACGAGCCGGCCGGCCTCGACGACGAGCAGCGAGGAGACCCCTTCGCGGGCCATGATGGCTGCCGCGTCCCCGATGGTCGTGTCGGCCGTCGTGCCGACGGGGGGTCGGCGCACGAGGTCGCCGACCCGGGTCTGGAGCGCGGCGTCTCGCTGCGCGAGGTTGACGGTCTCCACGGCCTGGCGCAGTCGCGTCGCGCGCTGCTGCGAGAAGTAGCCGTCCACGGCCGGATGCGCGGCGGTGACCTCGCGGAAGGCCGGTGCGGGCAGCACGAGGAGGAGCGTGTCCTCCAGCGCGGTGACCGCGAACCGCGACCTGGTGCCGTCGAGCGTGGTCGTGCCGAAGGACCCACCCTCGGCGCACCGCTCGACGAGGCGGCCACTGTCGTCGTCGACCTGCACCGCGCCCGACCGGACGACGAAGACCTCGTCGTTGGGCGCGCCCACGGTCATGAGGGCGGTGCCGCGCCGCGCGTAGCGGATGCTCATCCGACGGGCGAGCGCCCGCAGCTGCGCTTCCGACAGGACTGCCCACGGCGCATGCTGGGCGAGGAAGTCGACCACCTCGGGGATCTCGACGTCGGGCACGTCGACATCGTCGCACCGGTCGGCCGCCCAGGACCGGCGCCGTGGCGTGGATGCCCCACGGCCTACGGCCTCAATTGCGTCACGAGCATTGACGGCCGTATGCAGCGTCGCTATACATGCAGCGGACATCGTTGTCTCACATGGAGGTTCGACATGACGCCAGCTCTCGCCGTCAGCCGTCGCCCCGGCGCCATCGCGGTGGCAACCGTCGCGGTCGCCGTGGTGCTCAGTGCCTGCGGAGGCAACGGTGCCGGCGGATCGAGTGGGGGAGCCAGTGGCGGCGAGAAGATCGGCGTCTCCCTCATCACCAAGGACTCCTCGAACCCGTTCTTCGTGGCCATGCAGAAGGGCGCCAAGGAGATGGCCGCCAAGCAGGGCAACATCGACCTGACCGTCGCCTCCGGCAAGCAGGAGGGAGACGACCAAGGGCAGATCACGGCGATCGAAAGCGCCATCGCCAAGGGCGACAAGGGGATTCTCATCACCCCGATGTCCACCGGCGTGAACTCGGCGATCAAGAAGGCGCGAGACGCGGGCCTGTTCGTCATCGCGCTGGACACTCCTCCCGATCCCCCCAGCACCGTGGACATCACCTTCGCGACCGACAACTTCAAGGCCGGCAAGCTCATCGGCCAGTGGGCCGCCGCGCAGATGAAGGGCAAGCCTGCGACCATCGCGCTGCTCGACCTGTTCAACGACAAGATCGTGTCCGTCGACTACAACCGTGACCAAGGCTTCCTCACCGGCATGGGGATCCCCACCAAGGATCCCAAGAAGAACGGTGACGAGGACAAGACCGGGACCTACTCCGGAGGCAGCTACACCATCGTCTGCAACGAGGCCGGCAATGGCGCGGAGGACGGTGGCCGGTCGGCGATGGAACGCTGCCTGACGAAGAACCCCGACATCAACCTCGTCTACACGATCAACGAGCCGACCGCGGTCGGTGCCAACGCCGCGTTGAAGGCCCAGAACAAGAAGGCGGTCATCGTGTCGGTCGACGGTGGCTGCGCGGGCGTCAGCTCCGTCAAGTCGGGAGTCATCGGCGCCACCGCTCAGCAGTACCCGTTGAAGATGGCGCAGCTGGGCATCAAGGCCATCTACGACATCGCGACGGGCGGCACCAAGCCCACCACCTCTCCCGGCCTCGACTTCTACGACACCGGGGTGGCGCTCGTGACCGACCAGAAGGTCAGCGGCCTCGACAGCATCACCAGCGACGAGGCCTCGAAGATCTGCTGGGGCTGACATGACCTCCGCGACGACGGCCGGTGGATCGGGCCCGAGCGCTGCCCAGGCGGAGCTGACCAGAAGGGCTCAATCGCCGGCCCAGCGTGTCCAGCACCTCCTCCACGCTCACCCGTGGGTGAGCCCGCTCGTGCTGCTCATCATCACGGTCATCGTGTTCTCGGTCGTCAACCCGCGGTTCATGCTGCCGAACTCGCTGTCGCTGCTGGTGCAGCAGACGGCCGTGGTCGCTGCTCTCGCGCTGGGCCAGACCCTCGTCATCCTCACCGCCGGCATCGATCTGTCGGTGGGCGCGATCACCATCCTCTCGACGATGATCATGGCCTCGCTCGCAGCGAACAACGGTGTCAACGGCGGCCTGTCGCTGCTTGTCGGCATCGCCTTCGGCCTCCTCGCCGGGTGGGTCAACGGCCTCCTCGTCACCCGGATCAACCTGCCTCCCTTCATCGTCACACTGGGGACGCTGAGCATCTTCACGGCCGTTGCCCTGCTCTACTCCGGGGGCTCCAGCATCCAGGACAACCGGTTGCCCGACGTCATCAACTGGGCCGGACAAGGGTTCTCCTTCCTGGGGTTCCGGCTGACCACCGGCGTCGTGATCGTCCTGCTCATGTATGTCGTGGTGGGGTTCGCGCTGAGCCAGACCGCCTGGGGCCGGCACGTCTACGCCGTCGGGGACGATCCCGAGTCCGCGCGACTGAGCGGCATCGCCAGCAAGCGGGTCCTGCTCTCGGTCTACTCCGTGGCCGGCCTGATCTTCGGCATCGCCGCCTGGGTGCTCATCGGCCGGTCCGGTGGCGCCACGCCGAACGCCATCACCGACGGCAACCTGCAGAGCATCACGGCGGTCGTCATCGGCGGCACCAGCCTCTTCGGAGGTCGCGGTGGGGTCATTGGCACGCTCATCGGCGCGCTCATCGTCCAGGCGTTCACGGTGGGACTCTCACTGGCCGGCGTGGACCAGCAGTTCCGTGTCCTGGCCGTCGGCATCCTCGTCATCGTCGCTGTCGCCATCGATCAGTGGATCAGGAGGGTGAGATCGTGAGCGGCGCGCGGCCTGAGCCTGCGGTGGGCGCGGCGAGCCCGGCGAGCGCGGAGGCGGGCAGTGGGGCCGGGCGCACACCCGTCCTGCAGGGCAGAGGCCTGATCAAGACGTTCGGCCGGGTCATCGGCTTCCCACAGTTCACGGCATCGGCCGACGCGATCTCGGTCGCGGGCGCGCTGACCGGCGGCGTCTTCCTGCCCGTCGTGTTTCCCGT
Organism: uncultured Intrasporangium sp.; assembly: GCA_937873285.1. Lineage (GTDB taxonomy): Bacteria > Actinomycetota > Actinomycetes > Actinomycetales > Dermatophilaceae > CALMNV01. The sequence goes on from CALMNV010000205.1 coordinate 10,562, forward strand.
CAACATCGTCGACTGCGATACCAACGGCGACCTCGGGACGGGCGAGATGAACTGGCAGATCAGCAATCCGGACGGTCCGGATGCTGACCTCAACCCGGAAGGCCAGGAATACATCGTGCCTCTATGCAAGACGGGTGGCGGATCCTTCATGATCCTCGACCTCGACGGCACGCCCAACAACTGCGACGACGAGGTCGCC
>CALMNV010000206.1 GCA_937873285.1 uncultured Intrasporangium sp.
TCGTAGGGCCCCCGGACGTAGTCGGCGGTCAGCTCGGCGGCCCGGCGCCCGAGGGCGAAGTCGCCGGACCCCCACACGTAGGTCGTCGGCGCGGTGACGCGGCGGGCGCGGATCCGTGAGAGCGGCATCGCGCGATACCAGTTGATCGGCCCGGCCAGCGCCGCGCGTGAGCCGAGGCGGGCGGCATACCGCTCGAGGTCCTCGGCCGGCAGGCCGCTGCCACGAAGCGCGTCCCGCAACCGCGAGCCGAGGAGCGCCTCCGGCAGGTACGGCACCTGGAACGCGGCCATGTACCACGAGCGCAGCGCCTGCCTCCCGCGCAGCGCCTGCGTCATCGCCCGTGGGTGGGGCGTCGACAGCGCGGTGAGCGAGGCGACCCGGTCGGGGTGGTTGGCGGCGAGCAGCCACGCCACCGCGGCCCCCCAGTCGTGCCCCACGACGTGCACGCGCTCGTGCCCGGCCGTGTCGACGAGCGCGAGGACGTCGGCGACGAGCTGCTCCATCCGGTATGCCGTGCGCCCCCCGGGCCGCGCGCCGGGGGAGTAGCCGCGCTGGTCGGGGGCGTAGGTGCGCAGGCCGGCCCCGTGCAGGAGCGGCTCGACGTGGCGCCAGCTCGTGCGGTCGGTGGGGAAGCCGTGCAGCAGGACGACCGGCGCCCCGTCCGCCGGGCCCGCGTCGGTGACATCGAAGGTCAGCCCGTTGCGCTGACAGCTGCTCATGCGCCCGTCGCCGCTCATGCGACCCATTCTGCCGATCTTGCCGTCGTGCTGAGGGCTGTCGGCGCGCCGATCTAGCCTTGCGGTGTGACCACCACGCGGACGCCGGGGGCACTGGTGCGGGACAGCACGCCGGTGCGGGAGGTCGACGCCCGGCGCCCGTATGCCCGTCTCGTCCGGTGGGTCGAGCCCGGCTGGTGGCGCCTGTCGCCCGTCGGGCTCTTCTTCGCCGCCACCTACTTCCTCATCTCGTGGTCGCCCAGCCTCCTGCCCCGCACCTGGTACTACCAGGGCTACATCAGCGGGCTCGTCGCGGCGGCCGGCTATGCGCTCGGCGTGCTGCTCGGCTGGCTCGCCCGGCACGCCGCAGCCGCCCTCGGCCTGCAGGTGAGTGTGCGGCCGGGAGCCGGCCGGTGGCTGCGGCTGGCTGCCTATGCCGCCGCCACCCTCGCGGTGGTGCGGATCACCGTGGCCAACGTCCGCTCCCAGGGCAGGACGGCGGCATACGTCCATCTGTCCCCCCCGACCCCGCTGGACTGGGCGAGCAGCATCGTGCTCGCGATTCTCATCGCCCTCGCCTTCCTGGTGGTGGCACGGCTGCTGCGGCGCCTGACTCGCCGAGTCGCTGCGGCGGCGGGTCGAGTGCTGCCCCGCGCCGTCGCGACCGGCGTGGCCGTCGTGCTCGTCGCGACCGTGACCGCCTGGGTCAGCGACAACGTCGTGCTGGAGCGTGTCATGGAGCGCTTCGCGGCGACCGCCGCGCGCACCAACGCCCAGCCGCCGCCCGGGCGTGCCCCACCGGTGTCCCCGCTGCGCTCCGGGAGCCCCGCGTCGCTCGAGCCGTGGGCGGGGCTGGGCTACCAGGGCCAGCTCTTCGTCACGAGCGCCCCCTCGGCCGCGGCCATCTCTGCGACGACGGGCCGGCCGGCCGTGGAGCCGATCCGCGTCTACGCGGGCCTCACCGACGGCCGCTCGGTCGAGGACGTCGCCGACGCGGTGGTGCGCGAGCTGGTGCGGACCGGCGCCTTCGACCGCACGGTGCTCGCCGTTCTCACCTCGACCGGCACCGGCTGGGTCGACGACTGGAGCGTGCAGTCGATCGAATACCTCAGCGACGGCGACAGCGCCGTGGCCTCGATGCAGTACTCCTTCGTGCCCAGCGCCATGGCGGTGATGACCGACCGGAGCACGGTGCGGCAGGCGGGCAAGGCGCTCTTCGACCGGGTGTATGCCGCGTGGCTGCAGGTGCCGCAGGCACGTCGCCCGAAGCTCGTCGTCGGGGGCGAGTCACTGGGCTCCTACGGCGGGCAGGCCGCGTTCCGCGACGTGTCCGACATGATGGCGCGGGCCCAGGGCGGGGTGTGGAGCGGCACCCCCAGCTTCACCGACATCGCGGCGCGGCTCACAGCCGCCAGGGACCCGGGGTCGCTCGCGATCGCGCCGGTGCTCGACAACGGCCGCAACTTCCGTTTCGCCACCTCGCCGGCCGACCTTGCCGCCGACTACTACGGCCGTCCGCTCGGGTCGTGGCTCTTTCCCCGGTTCGTCTACGCGCAGCACCCGTCGGACCCGGTGGTCTGGTGGGACCCGGCGATCCTCGGGGCCGAGCCGGACTGGCTGCGCGAGCCTCGTGGCCGCGACGTCAACCCCGACGTGACGTGGATCCCGTTCGTCACCTTCTGGCAGCTGACCACCGACATGGCCGTCGGGCACGACACGCCGGACGGCTACGGCCACCGCTACGGCCCCGAGCTCGTGCCGGCGTGGGCCGCCGTGCTCGGGCGGTCCCCTGGCGGCGACTACTCGCGCATGCTCGCCGGCATGCGGCAGACCGTCTATCGCTCCCCGTGAGGGTCGCTGCCGGGCTGGGGAGCGCCCGCTGGACCGGCGGAGCCGGTCCGCCCGCCGGCTGGCACGATGAGCGCGATGTCAACGAACGTGGTCTACCTCATCGGCGGCCTCGCCCTGCTCCTGGCCGCGGTGCTGCCGACCGCGCTGCGCCGATACGCCGTCTCCGCGCCGATGGTGCTGCTCGTGCTCGGCATGGCGATCGGGCTGCTGCCGCCGCCCAAGGGGCTCGACCTCGACCCGGTGCAGATGCGCCCCGTCATCCAGCGGGTGAGCGAGCTGGCCGTGCTCGTGGCGCTCATGGGCGTCGGCCTGGCCCTGGACCGGCCGTTCCTGCTGCGCACCCGCTCCTCGTGGGCCGCCTGGTCGCCGACGTGGCGGCTGCTGCTCGTGGCGATGCCGCTGACGATCGGCGCCGTCGGGCTGCTCGGCTGGGCGGCGCTGGGGCTCGCCCCTGCTGCGGCCCTGCTGCTGGGGGCGGTCCTCGCCCCGACCGACCCGGTGCTGGCCGGCGACGTCCAGGTGGCCGGTCCCCAGGTCGTGGAGGATGGTGCGGCTGAGCAGTCCGAGGACCTGGAGATCGACGAGGACGACGACGTCCGGTTCGCCCTGACCTCCGAGGCCGGGCTCAACGACGGCCTCGCCTTCCCCTTCGTGTATGCCGCCATCTTCCTCGCCACCAAGGGCCCCGTAGGTGGGTGGCTCGGCGGCTGGGTCGCCTGGGAGCTGCTCGGCAAGGTGGTCCTCGGCGCGCTGGTCGGGATGCTCGTCGGGTGGGCGCTGGCCAAGGTCGCCTTCCGGTCCTCACGAGAGGCGCTGCGACTGGCCGAGCAGGGTGAGCCCCTCCTGGTGCTCGCGGCCCTCGTGACCACCTACGGCTTGAGCGAGCTCGTCGGCGGCTACGGCTTCCTCGCCGTGTTCGCCTGCGGCATGGCGCTGCGCGCGGGGGAGCGCGGCCACGCCTATCACCGCTCGATGCACGAGGTCGTCGAGCGGCTGGAGCGGCTGTTCACCCTGGTCATCCTGCTGCTCCTCGGCATGGCGATGACTCGGGGGCTCCTGGCCGACCTCGACTGGCGTGGGGTGCTCGTCGCGGTGCTGCTCGTGGTCGTCATCCGGCCGGTCGCGGGGTGGCTGGCCCTCTTCGTGGGCTCCAGGAAGGCGGACCTGCCGGGCGGGCTGAGCCGCCCGGAGCGTCGCGCCACCGCCTTCTTCGGAGTGCGCGGCATCGGCTCGATCTACTACCTGGCGTATGCCGCGGGCGAGCACGCCTTCCCGGAGGAGCGGTGGCTGTGGGCGACGGTGGCTTTCACGATCGCCCTGTCGGTGTTCGTCCACGGCATCCTGGCGACGCCGGTCATGGCGAGGCTCGACGAGCGCCGCGACGCTCGTGTGACGTGAGGATGAGGTGGATGCGTGCGCCACGGCCTCTCTGCGCCGGGCCGGGGACATGCCGCAGCACTTGCCACGCCTCCTTCGCCAGCCGCCCATGACGGCGGAGCACGCTCCCGAGGCGTTGCCCCGGGCTGCCCCCGTTGGCCACGGCGAGGACTGACGGTCGCCGCAGGAAATCAGGAGACCGCGGCCTTCACCAACGCGACGACCTTCTTCCTCACCGCCGGGCTCCACCGGCGGAGCGGGTACGACGCCGGCCACATGTCCACGTCCCCTCTCGCCCCCGGCCCTGCCAAGCCCGCGTGACGGCGTCAAAGGGGCTGGCGGTGACGAGCGCGCCGGCAGTGCTGCGGGTCGACGACCCGCGCCGCCGGGAGCTGGAAGGGGAAGGGTGGACCGTGAGCGCCCGCTCGTGGGGCGCCCGGCTCGCCGCCGACCGCGTCGACCGGCAGCTGCTGGCGGCGCTTGCCGGGAGGGGTGCGGCGCTCGGGACCGTCCGGGAGCTCCACGACGACGATGCCGCCGCCATCCTTGAGCTGGACGCGGCCACGGCTTCGGACTACCCGGGTGGCATCGCCACGTCTCACACGCCGCTGAGCGTCGCGCAGGTGGTGCTCACCGGTCGTCGACGCGCGTTCGGGGTGCTTGGCCTCGGGGAGAAGCTGCTGGCGATGACCTTCGTCGACCTCGATGGTGCTCTGGCAGAGATCGACTTCACGGTGGTCGCGGCACCGTGGCGTGGCCGAGGCCTGGCGACGGCTGTGAAGGCCGCGTCGGTCCTGGCGCTGCTCGTGGACGGCGTGCGGGTGGTCCGCACTGGTGGCGATGCTGACAACGAGGCCATTATCCGCGCCAACGCCGCCCTCGGGTTCGTCGTCGACGAGCAGTGGGTCACCTTGACGGCGCCGATGCGTGGTGGCTAACCGGAGCCTGCCAGAAGCACGGCTCAGGTCGAAGGAGACGGCGGCGGATCGACAGCAGGTGCCGGCCCAGGACGAGGCCCTTGAGGGTCTTGCTGGCGTTCGAGTCATCGAGCGAGAAGACCCGAGTGCGGTTCTCGATGATGCAGCTGCGCTCTTGAGGGACCTGCCACATCCGAGGGTTCTGGGTGAGCACCCCCCACCCGCGCCGACCGGCCTCGGCGAGAAAGGTGGTGTCCTCGAGCCTCTGGGCGTGGTCGTCGCCGTAGTGATCGCGCAGGGGTATGCCGTGCAGGCGGTCCCTCTTGGAGATCTCGTAGCCAACCTCCGGCGCGAGGCACCGGTCCACCAGGAGGATGTGGGCCCCCTTACGCGGCCCTGGCCGCCCACTCCCGATGTTCATCGACTGCGGCCACCTCCTGCAGGGTGAGCCCGTATTGCTGCATGACCTCATCGACGGAACCGCCGCCGGCGAGGCTGCCCAGAACTGCGAAGACGGGGACTCGGTCGCGGAGAAGGGTCATGCGTCCGGCGTTGAACCGCGGGTCGACCGCGACCCCGGGGATGCGGACCTCGAAAGCGACCGGGTAGTCGTCGTCCTCGAAGATCAGCGGCTTGAGGTGGTCTTCGAGAACCTCCGCGAAGGCGTGTTGGTGGGTCTTGACCCGGTAGAGGTCGTTGGGGTTCTCCCGGACGTAGGCGTAGGCACCGTCAGTGACGAGGCGCCTGTTGGCCAGCGCGTATGGCGCGTCGAACCGCTGGCGAATCCACAAGGCCGCCGCCTCGACTTCGGAAGGGGCGAGCATCTCTCGAAGCGTACGAAGGGTGTTGGCCTCAACGAGGCCGATCAGCGGCACGGACGGCCACCCGCGATGATCCTGTGGGGCTCGGGTAATGATCTGTCGGCGGGAGGACCGCTGGCCCGCCCACGCCTTGACGCCTGACAGCGATCGCGTCCGTGTCCCAGACGAGGAGGCGCTGGCCTCCCCACGCCGTGGCTTCCGTGGAGGCCGAGGCAGGGTAGTGCCCGCTGAGTCCAGGAGGCTTCGAGCGGGAACAATCCGGCGAGGCCGCAAGTTGAGTCTCGTGAGCGCAAGATTTGCGAGCGCGA
>CALMNV010000207.1 GCA_937873285.1 uncultured Intrasporangium sp.
CGACCTCGTTGACCCACGCGCCCGTCGCCGGGTCGAGGAACCGCGCGGCCGCGTGGTCCCACAGCTGCTGGTACCACTCGTCGAAGTCGTGGCTGCCCGTCGCGGTCCCGACGGCGACGCAGGCCTGGATACCCTCGCACACCGGCCAGTGCAGCCGCACCAGCGACACCGGCCGGCCGTCCCAGTCGAGGGTGTAGGGCAGTCCCTCGCGGCCGTCGAGGTTCCAGGCCTGCATCGCCCGGCGGGTCAGGGCGTCCGCCGCCTCCACCAGCCAGCCGGGCGACGCCACGAGAGGCGACGCGTGCAGCATGCACAGGAAGCGCGCCCATTCCAGCGAGTGACCCGGCGTCGCACCGTAGGGCCGGAACTGGTGGTGCGGGTCGTCGCGGTTGTAGCCGGGGTCCTCGCTCCAGTCGGCGCGGAAGTGCTCGGGGATGAGCCAGCCGTGGCCGCGGGCGCCGCGGTCGATGATCCGCTCCGCCATCGACAGCGCCCGCTCGTGCCAGCGCGCGTCGCCGGTGACGTCCCCGACGGCGAGGAACGCCTCGGTGCCGTGCATGTTGGCGTTCGCTCCGCGGTAGGGCTCCTGGTCCGACCAGTCGGCGGCGAAGGACTCCGCGAGCGCCCCCTCGTCCTCGCGCCACAGCCGGGTCTCGACAACCTCGCAGGCGAGCTCGAGCAGCCGGTCGGCACGCAGGTGCCCCACCGCGACCGCCGACGCCGCGGCCAGGGCGACGTGCACGTGGTCGTAGGCCTGCTTGCGCTGGGGGCCGCCGCCGAGCTCGCTGAGCCAGCCGCCGTGAGCGCGGTCGAGGTGAGCGCCGAGCAGCGAGTCCACCCCGTGGTCGAGCAGCCGGCCGGAGCCCGGCACGCCGCGCGCGACCCCCAGCGCGGCCACGTGCGTGAGGCGGCAGGTGAGGAACAGCTGCGGCACGCGCCCGGGCATCTCGCTGCCGTCGGCCGCTTGGTAGGCGAATCCGCCACCGGTCAGCGGGCTCGGCGAGGCGAAGGCGAGCAGGCGCTCGAAGCCGCGCCCCAGCCAGGCGCGGTGGCTGGGCTTGTGCCAGGGGTGGCCGGTGGACGTCATCGTCGGGTCTCCTTGCCGGGCTCGGGCTGTCGCTGAAGATGGTCGAGGATCGCGGCGACGTTCGCCATCGCTGGAGCCGTGCCGTCGAGCGTGAGGCAGGCGTGCGCGGGAGCCGTATGCCGTCCGGTCCCGCCCGCATCGTCGACGCCCCGGTCCCGCGCCAGGGAGCGGGCCTGCCGCCGCGCCGCGGCGGTCGCGGCGTCGACCGTGAGCCACACGAGGTGCGCCGCGGCCGGGACAGCCAGCGCCGCGGCGGCATACCAGCCGGCCGAGTCGCGGCCCTCGGCGGTGAACGGCGCGACGACGACGCTCGAGACGCCGGCGCCGGCGTTGTCGGCCGCGGTCTCGAGCACGCACCGGTAGCGCGCCTCGCGCAGCGACCGCACCAGCGGCGAGTCGAGGTCGAAGGGTGCGCCATCGCGCTCACAGAAGGCCTGCAGCAGCGGGTTGGTCACCGTGTCCTGGTCGAGCAGAGCCGCCCCGAGGGCGCTCGCCAGCTCGACGCCCAGCGTCGACTTGCCCGCCCCCGGAGGCCCGCCGACGCAGACGGCGTGCGGCGCTCGCGGCCCGGGTCGGCTCATGGCACGGCGGCCCGCTCGGCGGCCCGCTCGGCGGCCCGGTCGGCGGCCCGGTCGGCGGCCCGGTCGGCGGCCCGGTCGGCGGCAAAGGACTCGTGCCACCGCTCGTCGACGAGCCCGCCGACCTCGTCGGGGTCCACCGGCTCGATCGCCGGCGCGCCCTGCGCCCGCACGACTGCGGCCAGCTCGTCGAGGCGGGCACACGCCTGCCGGGCGCCGGCGGCCCGCTCGGCCGGGGAGAGCCGCCCCACCGCGTCGCCCCAGATGGCCCGGCCGGCCATGAAGCCGCTGCAGCCGTGGCGCGTGGCGACGTCCAGCTGGGCCCGGAAGCCGGCGAAGGTCACGCCCGCGCTGAGCAGCACCCAGACGCCGTCGACGGCCGCGTCAAGCGCCTCGCACGCCTCGTCGGCCTCCGCCTCCCGCCCGGCGAGGTCACCGACGAGCGGGAACTCCACCTTGAGGATGTCCGCCCCGGCCCGTCGGAAGGTGCGGGCGGACGCGAGCACGCTGCGCCGGCGCGCCTCGGCCACGGCCGGGTCGGACAGCGACTCGTCACCGCGCGGAAACCACAGCGGCTCGACGATGAGCGGCAGCTGCAGGGCGTGTGCCTGCTCCGCCGCCTGCTCGACGATGTCGTGCGCCCGCGCCCGGACCGCGTCGTCGTCCTCGTCGCGGTAGAAGACGACGAGCTTGACCGCGTCCACGCCGAGGGCGTCGAGCTTGGCCGGGGTCCAGGTGGGTCGCAGCGCCGGTGTCGGGTCGAATCCGACCGGGCTGCCCGGCTGCCAGTAGAGCGCCTCGATCCCGCTGATGATGCCGCAGCCGCGCGCCACCGCGCCGGTCGCGACGGCCTGCGCGATCGACCAGGTGGGGTCGAGCAGCAGCGCCGAGGCGTGCGGCGCCATCGCGCGCACGAGCTCGAGCTTGGAGGAGACCACCTCGTCGAAGCCGACCCGGCTCAGGTCGGCGTCGAAGAGCGCCAGGTAGTTCTCCGGGTGGTCGATGGCCGCCCCGAGGATGAAGCCGTCGGGGTCGCAGATGCGTGAGAGGCGACGGGTGAGACCGAGCGTCGCGGCGGTGGGGCGATGTGGCGTCATGGGCGGGGAACCTCCTGGGCGAAACCCGTTGACAACGTTGTCATGCGCTGCCTACCGTACGGGCAGCGGACCCGGCACGACAAGGGTCGCCCGCACCGAGCAAGGAGGCTCGCAGGTGCTCGTCTTCACGCCCAACACCACCGTCGACGTGACGACGTGGTTGGCCGAGCTGGTGCCCGGCTCGGTGCTGCGTGACCGGCGGACGGTCGTCTCCGGTGGCGGCAAGGGCGTCAACGTATGCCGCACGCTGCGGCTCCTCGGGCACGCGCCCCGCCTCGTCGGCCTGAGCCCTCGGCAGGACGACACGCTCGAGCGCCATCTCGCCGCCGAAGGGTGCGTCTTCGTGCCGTTCCACCACGACGGCCCAGGGCGCCTTAGCCACATCGTGCTCGAGGACTCCGGGCGCACGACCGTGCTCAACGGCCGCGGGCCCCAGCTGAGCGGCCCGGAGTGGGAGGCGCTGCGCTCGCTGGTCGGCGAGCTCGCCCGGTCGACCAGGTTCGTCGTGTGCTCCGGCTCGGTGCCTCCCGGGATGCCCGAGGACGCCTACGGCCAGGTCGTGTCGCTGGCGCACGAGCGGGGCGCCGAGTGCCTCGTCGACTCCGGCCCGGCCTTCGTGCGCGCCTCGCTGTCCGCCGGGCCCGACCTCGTCTCGCCCAACCTCGCAGAGGCCGAGGGCATGCTCACCGGGCAGCAGGTCGAGGCCGTCGACGAGCAGAGCGACGACGTGCCGGACCGGTGCGTCGACGCGAGCCGCCGGCTGCACGCGATGGGAGCCCGACGGGCGGTCGTCACCGGCGGCCGCTACGGCGCCGCGCTCACGACGAGCGCGGGCTCGTGGTGGCTGCCGGCGCCGATGGTGCGGGTCGTCAACGCCATCGGCGCCGGCGACACATTCGTCGGCGGCGTCGTCGCTGCACTCGCCTCCGGCGCGAGCGACGTCGAGGCCGTGCGACACGGCATACGGGTGGCTGCCGCCGCCTGCGAGACGGAGACGGCCGGCATCTTCTCCCCCGCCCGCCTCGCCGAGCTGGAGCGGGTCGAGCTGCTCGCGAGCGCCCGATGACGACGCCGACCATCCACGACGTGGCCCGCGAGGCCGGGGTGTCGATCAAGACCGTGTCCCGGGTCGTCAACGGCGAGACCAACGTGCGGTCCGGCACCGCCCAGGCCGTCCAGGCGGCGATCGACAAGCTCGACTACCACCCGAACCGGGCCGCGCGGACGCTGCGCACCGGGATCCACGACACGATCGGCCTCGTCGTCGACTCCCTCAGCGACCCGTTCTTCGCGCAGATGACCGAGGTGGTGCAGGCCGAGGCGGTCCGCAACGGCATGGACGTCGTCGTCGCGTCCACCGGCCTCGACAGCCGCCGCGCCCGCGCCCAGGTGGACCGGCTGGCCCGGCAGGGCGTGGCCGGTCTCATCTTCGCGCCCGTGGGCGACGACGCCGTGCTGAGCCGCTGGCTGCCTCGGCACGTTCCGCTCGTGCTGCTCGACCGGCCGGTCACCACCGCCCACCACGACATCGTGCGGGTGGACGACGCGGCCGGCGCCTCCGCGGCGGTCGCGCACCTTGTCAGCCACGGGCACCGGCGGATCGCCTTCGTCGGAGACGTCCGCGGCCTGGCGACGATCCACGACCGGCTCGTCGCCTACTGCACGGCCCTCGAGGCGGCGGGCATCGAGGTGGATCCCTACCTCGTCGAGACGGCGAGCTACGACCGCACGACGAGCATGCCGTTCACCACCGCCGTGCTGGCCCTCGAGGACCCGCCGACGGCGGTCCTGGCCGCCACGCCGCTGGCGGGCGAGGGGGTGGTCGCCGCGCTCACGGCGCTCGGCCGTCGCCGGGAGGTGGCCGTCGTCGTCTTCGGCGACTTCCCTCTCGCCGACCTGCTCGACCCGCCGATGACCGTCGTCGACCAGGACCCGGCGGGGCTGGCACGCGAAGCCGTGCGCCGGCTCCTCGAGCAGGTCTCCGGCACTTCCGGCGCGCGGGAGACCGTCGTGCTGCGCACCCGCCTCGTGGCTCGCGGCTCAGGGGAGATCCCCGGCCCGTATGCCGCGGAGGCGAGCCGGTGAGCGCCACCACGGCTGCGCCCGCGCCCGGGGCGGCACCGGTGCACATCGGGATGGACCTCGGCACGACGAACACCAAGGCCATGGCTGTCGACGCGGCCGGGCAGGCCGTGTGCGTGGTGTCCCGACCCACGGTGTGGGACCGGCCTCGCACCGGCTGGGCGGAGCAGCCCGCCCAGCGGGTCGTCGCCGCCGTCGACGCCCTGCTCGCCGAGGTGGTGTCCCGGGCCGGCGAGCGGCTCGGCGCCGGGGTGCGCGTCCGGTCGGTCGGCTTCACCTCGATGGCCGAGTCCGGCGCGCTCGTCGACCCGGCCGGCGCCGCGGTCTCACCGGTCATCGCGTGGTTCGACCCGCGCGGCGAGGAGGAGCTCGCGACGTTGGACCCCGAGGTCGCGGCCCTCTTCCCCGGCGTCACCGGCCTGGTGGTCTCCCCGCTCGCCTCGTTCTTCAAGCTGCGCTGGATGGCGGGCCAGGGCCTGCTGCGCCCGGGAGCGCAGTGGCTCTCGGTCGCCGAGCTGGTCTGCCACCACCTCGGCGCCGACCGCTTCAGCGAGCGCAGCCTGCTCGGGCGCACCGGGCTGCTGGACGTCCACACCGGCAGGCCCTCGGCGCTGCTCCTCGACGCGCTCGGGGGCGACCCGGCATTCGTGCCGCCTGTCGTCGGAGCGGGCGCGCCCCTGGGCACCGTCCGGCCCGACCACCCGGTCGCGGCAGCCCGGGGGGCGGTGCTGACGGTCGCCGGTCACGACCACCTCGTCGCGGCGGCCGGGGCGGGCGCCGCCCGCTGGGGGACCGTCTTCGACTCGATGGGGACTGCCGAGGCGTTCGTCGCGGCGACCGACCACGTGCCGGACGCCGACACGGTCGCGACGATGGTCGCCGGCGGGCTCGCGGTCTATCCCCACGTCGTGGCGGACACCACCGCGGTGCTCGCGGGCACCAAGTCCGGGCTGGTGCTGCAGCGGGTGCTGCGGCTGCTCGGGCGGGAGGACGCGGCCGCCCGGGCCGCCCTCGACGCCGCCGCGCTCGCGGGGACGCTCGGCGGGGACCTCGACACCGGCGACGTCGTCGTGACCGGCTGCCGGATGAGCGACTTCGAGGTCGGCGTCGAGGTCCGCGGCGACGGCTGCACCCCCGAGCAGGTCTGGTCTGCGGCGGTGTCCGCGACCACCCGCACCGCCGAGGAGGTGCTCGGGCTGATGCGTGAGGCCGGCGCGACGGCGAACACGGTCGTCGTCGCCGGCGGCTGGGCGCACCTCGAGTCGATCGTCCGGGGCCGCCGGGCCCTGGCGCCCACGGTGCGGCTCGCCGCGGTCCGCCAGTCCGGCGTCCACGGCGCGGCGCTGTTCGGCAGCTGGGCCGCCGAGCAGGCCGAGCGCGGCGCAGCGCCTCCCGAGCACCCGAGCCCCGGCCCCGGCTGGTTCGAGGAGCACCAGGCCACCTCCACCCCAGACCATCTCACCACCACCCATGGAGAAGCGAATGAGCAGCGCAGGACTCGACGCGATCGCCACCGATGACCACACCTTCGCGGTCGTGGCCATGGACCAGCGAGGGACCCTCGCCCGGATGTACTCGGCAGTCGGGCGCGACGACGTGCCCGACGAGGAGAAGGTCGCGCTCAAGCGGGACGTCCTCGACGGCCTGCGCGGCGTGGCGTCGGCGTTTCTCGTCGACCCCGACTACGGCCTGCCGGCGGCGCGGAGCCTGGGCGCCGGGCCGCGTTTCGGCACGCTCATCGCGGCGGAGCCAGCGAAGCGAGGCAGCCACGAGGGCGAGCCTCGGGTGCACCGTGACGCCGCCCTTTCCGCAGCGTGGGTGCGGGAGCAGGGCGGGAATGCGCTGAAGTTCCTCGTCCAGGTCCGCGCCGACCGGGTCGCGGAAGGTCACCCCGACCTCACGGCGGAGGCGTTGGACGTGGTCCGTGAGGTCGTCGCCGACTGCGCGGCCGAGGGCGTGCCGTCGGTGATCGAGAACCTCATCTACCCGCTCAAGGGGGCGGCGCAGCTCAGTCCGGAGGAGCGGACCGCCGCGATCCTGGGGGCGGCCGAGGCACTGGACGACGCGCGGCCCTCGCTGCTCAAGCTGGAGTATCCAGGCAGCCCGGAGGCCTGCCGCACCCTGGCCGGCATGCTCCACGTGCCGTGGGCAGTGCTGTCGGCGGGAGTGTCGATGACCGAGTTCTCCGAGGTGCTGCGGGTCAGCTGCGACGAGGGCGGCGCCAGCGGCTTCATCGCCGGGCGGGCGATCTGGAAGGAGACGGTCGGCATGGACCCGGCGGCACGCCAGGCCTTCCTCGCCGGCGAGGGCAGCCGCCGGCTGGAGGAGTGCAGGAAGACGATCGACGGGCGAGCCCGTCCGTGGAGAGAGGCGGTGTCATGAGCCTGCTGGAGGCAAGGGGCCTGACCCGGATGTTCGGCCACGTCAAGGCCCTCGACGGCGCCGACTTCGACGTCGACGCCGGCGAGGTGGTCGCCCTCATCGGGGACAACGGCGCCGGCAAGTCGACGCTCGTCAA
>CALMNV010000208.1 GCA_937873285.1 uncultured Intrasporangium sp.
CGCGGGGGACTCCCGCGGCGCACGAGGTGTGGTATGCCGCCCGCCATAGGATCGCGGTCGTGAGCGAGCACCGGGGCGAGGACGGAGTGTGGCGCCAGAGCGAGGGTGAGTTCGCGCGCGTCGAGGACGGCTTCGAGCGTCTGTGGACGCCGCACCGGATGGCCTACATCTCGGGCGAGAAGCCGAGCAGCGAGGCGGGCGACGGCTGTCCCTTCTGCTCGGCTCCGGACAGGAGCGACGCCGAAGGGCTCGTCGTGCACCGGGGCACGACGTGCTACGTCGTGATGAACCTCTTCCCCTACAACCCGGGCCACGTCCTCGTCTGCCCGTATCGGCACGTCTCGCTCTACGTCGAGCTCGACCACGCCGAGACCGAGGAGTTCACCGCCCTGACCAAGGCCGCGATCCGTGCGCTGCAGGCGGCCTCGGAGCCGCACGGGTTCAACCTCGGGATGAACCAGGGCGCGGTCGCCGGCGCGGGGGTGGCGGCCCACCTCCACCAGCACGTCGTGCCGCGGTGGGCCGGCGACTCGAACTTCCTGCCCATCGTCGCGCAGACCAAGGCGCTGCCGGTGCTGCTGGAGGACACGCGGGAGCTCCTGGTCGAGCACTGGCCCGCGAGCTGATCAGTAGGCTGGGGCCTACCATGCTCAATCGACTGCTCCGGGCGACGATGACCAGGCTGCTGCACCCGATCGCCGCGGGGCTGCTGCGCCTCGGTGTGAGCCCTGACGTCGTCACGGTCGTGGGCACCGTCGGCGTGTGCGTCGGGGCGCTGGCCTTCTTCCCGCGAGGGCAGCTGTGGGTCGGCGTGCTCGTGATCACGGCGTTCGTCTTCTCCGACACCGTCGACGGCATCATGGCGCGCTCGTCCGGGCGGTCCAACAAGTGGGGCGCCTACCTCGACTCGACGCTCGACCGGGTCGGCGACGCGGCCATCTTCGGCGGGCTCGTCCTCTACTACGCCGGGCGCGGAGACAACCGCCTCATGGCCGCCCTCGCCCTCGCCTGCCTCATCCTCGGCAGCGTCGTGTCCTACGCGAAGGCCCGGGCCGAGGGCCTGGGCTTCACCGCAGACGTCGGCATCGCCGAGCGGGCCGACCGCCTCGTCGCAGTGCTCGTCACGGCCTTCTTCGCCGACCTGCTGGGCTCGACGCTCCTGCTGGGCGTCGTCCTCGCCCTCCTCGCCGTCGCCAGCCTGGTCACCGTGCTGCAGCGAATGCTCACCGTGCGGCGTCAGGCGCTCGCCGCCGGCGAGGTCACCCGATGAGCCGCGTCTCCTTCGCGGGGCGCACGACCGAGGCCGTCAGCGTGCTCGGCTTCCGCCTGGGCTGGTCGGCGGTGCGGGCCCTGCCCGAGCGGGCGGCATACGGTCTGTTCGACCGGATCGCCGACGTGGCGCATGCCCGGCGCGGCAGGGGCGTCGAGCGGCTGCGGGCCAACTACGCCCGGGCCCGGCCGGAGCTCGGAGCCGCCGAGCTCGACGAGCTCGTGCACGCGGGGATGCGCTCCTACATGCGCTACTACTGCGAGGCCTTCCGGCTGCCGAGCCTGCGGCAGGAGCAGATCGACGCCGCTGTGCGCGCGAGCGGCACCGAGGAGCCGGCACGGGTATGCGCCGACGGCGGCGCGGCGATCGCCTTCGTCGGGCACCTCGGCAACTTCGACCTCGCCGCGGCATGGTCGGCGACCAACCTCGCGCCGGTCACGACCGTGGCCGAGCGGCTCCGGCCGGAGGCCGTCTTCCAGGAGTTCGTCGCCTTCCGCACGAGCATCAACATGGACATCATCCCGTTGACGGGCGCCGGCGACCCCTTCGCCGAGCTCGTGCGCGCCGCCCGGCAGGGTGGCCGGATCATCGCGCTGGCCAGTGACCGCGACCTGACCAACAACGGCGTCGAGGTCGACCTCCTCGGCCACCGGGCCAGGATGGCCAAGGGCCCGGCGGTCCTCTCCCTGCTCACCGGCGCACCGCTGTA
>CALMNV010000209.1 GCA_937873285.1 uncultured Intrasporangium sp.
CGGCCCGCTCCTGCTCTGGCTGCTGCTGCGGCGCCATCACCGGCGGCTGCGCGAGGAACGCCACGACGCCCTGATCGACGCGGCCGACCTGGTGGGGCGGGCGCTGGCGGCCGGGCTGAGCATGCAGGATGCCATCGGGCTGCTGCGCACCGACGAGGTCCGCGATCTCGGTGAGCTCGCCGTCGACGTCCACCTCGGCGTAGCCGACGCGCGTGAGCACGTCGCCGTCGACGGCATACCGACCGATGCCCAGCCGGTGCGGTCGCAGTGTTGGGTGCTCCTCGGATGCCGTCTGTCGGACGGCGAATGCGGTGTAGCGCCCGTCCGAGCCGACCTGGAACTCGGGCAGCAGCGTGTTGACGCCTGCGGTCTCGAGCCACTTCTTGCTCCACGTGGACAGCTCACGGCCCGAGGACCGCTCGAGCTCGCCCAACAGGTCGGCCAGCGTCGTGTTGCCCCACGCGTGGTGGCGGAAGTACGCCCGCAGCGCGTCGACGAACGGCTTGCGGCCGACGTAGGCGACGAGCTGCTTGAGCACCGACGCGCCCTTGGCGTAGGTGATGCCGTCGAAGTTGACCTCGACGTCCTCGAGGTGGCGCATGTCGGCCGCGATCGGGTGCGTCGAGGAGAGCTGGTCCTGGGTGTAGGCCCACGCCTTCTCAGCCGTGCCGAAGGTCGTCCACGCACTCGTCCAGCGTGTCGCCTCGGCCTGGCAGGTCGTGGACGCCCACTCCGCGAAGGACTCGTTGAGCCACAGGTCGTCCCACCACCTCATCGTCACGAGGTTGCCGAACCACATGTGCGCCAGCTCGTGCAGGATCGTCAGGGCGCGTCGTTCGACCTTGGCCTCGGAGACCTTGGAGCGGAAGATGTAGAGCTCGACGAAGGTCACCGCACCGGCGTTCTCCATCGCGCCCATGTTGTACTCCGGCGTGAAGACCTGGTCGTACTTCTCGAAGGGGTAGGGCTGGTCGAACTCCTCCTCGAAGAAGGCGAACCCGCGCTTGGTGACGTCGAAGACGTTGTCGGCGTCGAGGTGCTGGCGCAGCGACCTGCGGCAGAACACGCCGAGCGGGACGACGCCGCGCCGGGTCGTCACCTCGTCGCGCACCTCGTCGTAGGGTCCGGCGATGAGCGCGGTGATGTAGGAGGAGATCCGCCTGGTGGGCGGGAACACCCACGTGGCGCGCTCGAGGCCGCCGGCCACCCCGGCCGGGGTCGGCGCCGGCGTCGGCGAGTTGGAGATGACCTTCCAGTGCGCCGGAGCGGTCACGGTGAAGCGGAAGGACGCCTTGAGGTCGGGCTGCTCGAACACGGCATACATCCGGCGGGAGTCGGGCACCTCGAACTGGGTGTAGAGGTAGACCTCGTTGTCGACGGGGTCGACGAACCGGTGCAGCCCCTCGCCGGTGTTGGTGTAGCGGCCGGTCGCGGCGACGGTGACCTCGTTGAGCTCCTGCAGCCCGGGCAGCTGGACCCGGCTGTCGGCGAAGACCTCCGCGGGGTCGAGCGGCTCGCCGTTGAGGCTCACCTGCTCGACCGAGTCGGCGATGAGGTCGAGGAAGGTGTCGGCTCCCGGCCTCGAGCAGGTGAAGCGCACCGTCGTGACGGTGGAGAAGGTCTGCGTCCCGGTCGTGAGGTCGAGGCGCACGTCGTAGGTCTCGACGCTGAGCAGCTCGGCGCGGCGAGCGGCCTCGTCACGGGTCAGGTTCTTGCCGGGCACGACATGCCTCCTGGGGCGGGAAGGGACGCGGACCGCGCGTGCCTCCACGAGGTGGGGCCGCAGCATCGCGGCGCTCATCCTTGCACGGCCCCGGCGCCTGCCCGCCACCCGTGCTGCCCGTCGGCTCGCGGTGGAACAATGCCGCCATGCCGGTCGAGACCTTCCAGCCCACGAGAGCGACCCTGCGGGCGGACCGGCATGCAGACGGCGCTCGACCCCCTCTGCCCGTAGGCGCGTGCGGCGTTCCGCCGGCTCATGGGGGTCGAGCAGGGACGCCGCGTCACGCTCGCGTGGTCGGTGATGAGCCTGGCCGTCCGCACCGAGCGCCGCACCGAGCGCCGCACCGAGCGCCGCACCGAGCGCCGCACCGACCTTGATGCCCTGTCCCTCTGCGTCGAGGCGGCCGCTTCCGGGCGCCCTCTCCCGCCCGCCCACGGACCAACCACAGTAAGGACGAAGCATGCGGATCCACATCGGCGGCGACCACGCGGCCTACGACCTCAAGGCCGCCCTCGTCGCTCACCTTCAGGCGGCGGGGCATGAGGTGCACGACCACGGGCCCGCGCTCCTCGACGAGCAGGACGACTACCCCGTCTACGTCCTGCGTGCCGCCGAGGCGGTGGCCGGCGACGCCGGGTCGCTCGGCGTCGTGCTCGGCGGGTCCGGCAACGGCGAGCAGATCGCGGCCAACAAGGTGACCGGGATCCGGGCGGCGCTGGCCTGGGCGCCCGACCTGGCCCGGCTGGCCCGCGAGCACAACGACGCGCGGGTCGTCTCCATCGGCGCCCGGTTCACGTCGCAGGAGGAGGCGGCAGAGATCGTCGACACCTTCGTCGGCACGGCGTTCAGCGACGGCGAGCGGCACCGCCGGCGCATCGGTATGGTGACCGCGTACGAGTCGACGCGTGCGCTTCCGGCGCTGCCGGGAGCGGCCACGCACTGACGCCCGAGCGCTCGAGCGCTCGACGGGGCGTCCCGGGGACGGAGGGGCCATGGCCATCGGCACGTCGGCCGTGCGCCGAGGCGGGCCCGTGACCCTGCGCCGGGCCTCTTCTGCGCGGCTGGCCGCCGCCCGGCTGCTCGGCATGCCGTGGCTCATTGCCGCCGGGCTCATCCTCTTCGGCGCGCTCGCCGGCTGGGGGGTGGTCACGTGGCCCGCTGAGGTGCCGTGGATGACGTTCATCCTGCCCGTGGTCGCAGCCGGTCTCTTCCTGCCGCCGCGCCAGCTGCTCACGGTGTATGCCGTGCTGCTCGGCCTCATGGTCGTGATCGGCCTCGACCTCGGGGCTCGCAAAGACGCCACCCTGGCCGCGTCGGCGGTCACCGTGGCGCTCATGCTGCTCATGCTGTGGTTCGCCGTCGCACGCGCGCAGCTGGGGCTCGTCGGCGTCACCGGGGAGACGATGCTCGTCGACATGCGCGACCGGCTGCGCGCGCAGGGCGAGCTGCCCGAGCTGCCGCCGTCGTGGTCGGCCGAGGTGGCGGTCGAGTCGGCTTTCGGGGAGAGCTTCTCCGGCGACTTCGTCGTGGCGACGCTCTCCACAGATGCCCGGACGCTGGAGGTCGCCCTCGTCGACGTGTCCGGCAAGGGTCGCGGGGCCGGGACCCGGTCGCTCCTGCTCTCCGGTGCCCTGGGCGGTCTGCTCGGGGAGATGAGCGAGCACGGGTTTCTCCGCTCGGCCAACAACCACCTGCTGCGGCTGCGCTGGCTGGAGGGCTTCGCGACCGCGGTGCACGTCGCGATCGACCTCGAGACCGGGCGCTTCACGATCGGCTCGGCCGGTCGCCCCCCGGCGGCGCAGTTCTCGGCCGGCTCCGGCCGGTGGGACCTGCTCCGCGACGGCCGCGGTCCGGCGCTCGGCGTCGTCGAGAACGCCGAGTTCCCTCGGGAGACC
>CALMNV010000210.1 GCA_937873285.1 uncultured Intrasporangium sp.
CGTGAGGCCATCGACCGGCTCCACGCCACGAACAACTTCCCCGAGTTCACCGGCCGGCTGTGCCCGGCGCCGTGCGAGAGCGCCTGCGTGCTCGGCATCAACCAGCCCGCCGTGACGATCAAGCAGGTCGAGGTGGCCACGATCGAGCAGGCCTTCGACCGGGGCCTCGTCGCTCCGCTGCCGCCGGACCGGCTCACCGGCAAGACCGTGGCCGTGGTCGGCTCCGGGCCCGCGGGCCTCGCGGCAGCCCAGCAGCTGACCCGCGCGGGGCACACCGTGGCGGTCTTCGAGCGCGCCGACAAGCCGGGCGGGCTGCTGCGCTACGGCATTCCCGAGTTCAAGATGGAGAAGTCGGTGCTCGACCGCCGGCTCCGGCAGATGCAGGTGGAGGGCACCCGGTTCCGCACCGGTGTCGAGATCGGCGGCAAGCTCACCGGGCGCCAGCTGAGGGACCGCTACGACGCCGTGGTCCTCGCCATCGGAGCAACCGTGCCCCGGGACCTGACCGCCCCGGGTCGCGAGCTGGACGGGATTCACCAGGCGATGGACTACCTGCCCCAGAGCAACCGCGCCTCCCTGGGCGAGGAGGTCGACGACCAGGTGGTCGCCACCGGCAAGGACGTCGTCGTCATCGGGGGCGGCGACACGGGCGCCGACTGCATCGGGACCGCGCACCGGCAGGGTGCTCGGTCCGTCACCTCGCTGGAGATCCTCCCCCTGCCGTCGCAGGAGCGGCCTGCCGGGCAGCCCTGGCCGACCTACCCGATGGTCTACCGCGTCGCGAGCGCCCACGAGGAGGGCGGCGAGCGGCTGTATGCCGTGAGCACCACCGAGTTCGTCGGCGACGAGGACGGTCATGTCTCGGGTGTGCGCATCGTCGAGGTGGAGCTGCTCGACGGCCGGTTCACCCCGAGGGAGGGAACTGAGCGGGTCCTGCCCGCCCAGCTCGTGCTCTTCGCGATGGGCTTCCTCGGGCCGCAGCGGTCTGGGCTCGTCGAGCAGCTCGGTGTCGAGCTCGACGAGCGCGGCAACGTCCGTCGCGACAAGAACTACATGTCCTCGCTTCCCGGCGTCTTCGTGGCAGGGGACGCCGGGCGCGGCCAGTCGCTGATCGTGTGGGCCATCGCTGAGGGACGCGCGGCGGCCGCGGGAGTCGACGCGTGGCTCACCGGTGCGAGCGCGCTGCCTCGCCCGGTGGCGCCGACCGACCGCCCCGTCACGGTCTGACCGGCAGTGAGCCGCAGGTCCAGGCGGCTGCGTCCCACGGGTCGAACCCGCCGTGAGCGGGGTCACATCACCCCCTAGGGTTTCCGCTATGCGTGGCGCCAAGATCGTGTGCACGATCGGACCGAAGACCTCCTCCGCCGAGACCCTGCGGGCCCTCGTCGACGCCGGGATGGACGTGGCCCGGCTCAACCTCTCGCATGGTGACCACTCCGTCCACGAGGAGGTCTACCGCCGGGTGCGCGCGGCGAGCGACGACTCGGGACACGCCGTCGGCGTGCTCGTCGACCTGCAGGGCCCCAAGATCCGCACCGGCCGCTTCGCGTCGGGCCCCGTGACGCTCGCTCCCGGCCAGCGCTTCACCATCACGACCCGGGACGTGCCCGGCAGCAGCACCGAGGTCGGCACGACGTATGCCGGTCTGCCGGGCGACGTCCGCCCCGGTGACCTGCTCCTCATCGACGACGGCAAGGTGACGCTGCGGGCGCTCGACGTCAACGAGACCGACATCGTCACCGAGGCGGTCGTCGGGGGCGTCGTCTCCGACAACAAGGGCATCAACCTTCCGGGGGTCGCGGTGAGCGTGCCGGCCCTGTCCGACAAGGACCGCGACGACCTGCGCTTCGCCATGCGCATCGGCGCCGACATGATCGCGCTGTCCTTCGTCCGCTCCGCCGTGGACATCGTCGACGTCCACGAGATCATGGACGAGTTCGGCTACCGGGTCCCCGTGCTCGCCAAGGTCGAGAAGCCGCAGGCGGTCGCCAACCTCGAGGAGATCGTCGAGGCCTTCGACGGGGTCATGGTCGCCCGCGGCGACCTCGGCGTCGAGATGCCCCTCGAGCAGGTCCCGCTGGTCCAGAAGCACGCCATCGACCTCTGCCGTCGCGCGGCCAAGCCGGTCATCGTCGCCACTCAGGTGCTGGAGTCGATGATCGAGAACCCTCGTCCCACGCGAGCGGAGGCGTCCGACGCCGCCAACGCCGTGCTCGACGGGGCGGACGCACTCATGCTCTCGGGGGAGACCTCGGTGGGCGCCTGGCCCGTCGAGGCCGTCATGACGATGGCCCGCATCATCCAGAGCACCGAGGAGCGGGGGCACGACCGGATCGCGACCGTGCCGGTGGACCAGTCCAGCGTCGGCAGCGCGGTCACCAAGGCTGCGGTGGAGATCGGGGAGAGCGTCGGCGCCAAGTTCCTGATCACCTTCACCGAGACCGGCGGGTCCGCCAAGCGGATGGCCCGGCTCCGGCCGCACCTGCCGATGCTGGCCTTCACGTCCGAGCAGCGCACCCGCTCGCAGCTGGCGCTCGTCTGGGGCATCGAGACCTACCTCGTGCCGCGAATGTGGCACACGGACCAGTTCGCGATGCAGGTGGACCTCAACCTGCTTCCCCATGGACGGGTCACCGAGGGCGAGCGGGTCGTCATCGTCGCCGGGTCGCCGCCCGGCATCCCTGGCTCGACGAACGCGCTGCGGGTGCACCGGGTGGGCGACGCCGTCAACCGCGCGGCACCGGCATACCGTCCGGAAGAGGTCATCGGCTGAGCGGGCGCCGGCCGGGCGCCGACCGGGCGCCGGGGTGTGTCGAGGCTGGGTATGCTGGCCCGGCGATCCCGCCGGGATGGTGGAATGGCAGACACGGAGCACTCAAAATGCTTTGGCCGCAAGGCCGTGCGGGTTCGAGTCCCGCTCCCGGCACCGATACGCTGAGCCCCGTGAGCGGTGACCAGGCCGGAACGGGAACGAGGACCCAGAGCGTGGACGACAGCATCGAGAGCACCCCGGCGAGAATCCCCCAGCCGGCGGCTGCTGCCGCGCCGTCCGGCGGCACCGGCAGGCGCATCCTCGTGGCCGAGGACGAGGCCCTCATCCGCCTCGACCTGGCGGAGATGCTCGTCGAGCAGGGGTACGAGGTCGTGGGGCAGGCGAGCAACGGCGAGCAGGCGGTGGAGCTCGCGCGGGAGCTGCGACCCGACCTGGTCATCATGGACGTGAAGATGCCGGTGCTCGACGGGCTCTCCGCGGCGGAGCAGCTGCACGAGACCAAGCTGTGTCCTGTCATCATGCTCACCGCGTTCTCGCAGACCGAGCTGGTGGAGCGAGCTCGGGACGCCAGCGTCATGGCCTATCTCGTCAAGCCGTTCACCGCCGACGACCTGCGCCCGGCCATCGACATCGCGCTCTCCCGCTGGGCTGAGCTGACCGCCCTCGAGGCTGAGGTCGCCGACCTGTCGGAGCGGTTCGAGACCCGCAAGCTCGTCGACCGCGCCAAGGGCGTGCTCATGACCCAGCTGAAGCTGAGCGAGGCCGACGCGTTCCGGTGGATCCAGAAGACGGCAATGGACCGCCGGCTCGGCATGAAGGACGTGGCCGAGGCCGTGCTCAAGGGCTTTCCCGCCTCCTGAGCGGGGCTGCCGGGCCCGGCAGGTCACGACACGGTCACCAACGCGCCGTGCTGCTGTTCCCGCGGCGGTGATGCGTCTACTGTCTCTTGCAGCCCCCGACCGGGGGCGAGGGTCATCCCAGGAGGACATTCGTGCGTTCCACCATGAAGATCGCTGTGCCGGTTCTCACCGCCGCCTTCGCGCTCAGCGCGTGCGGCACCACGGGCGGTGGCACGACCGCCGCTCCTGCCGCGTCCGGGGGCGGATCCGCGGCGTGCGACCTCAAGATCGGCATGTTCGGCGCCCTGACCGGCCCGAACGCCAACTTGGGGATCTACATCCAGAACGGCGTCAACCTCGCCCTGGACGACTACAACGCCAAGCACCCCACCTGCAAGGTGGGGCTCGAGAACTACGACTCGCAGGGTGACCCGACCCAGGCCCCTGGTCTGGCCAAGAAGGCCATCGACGACAAGAAGGTCGTCGGCATCGTGGGGCCGGCCTTCTCCGGGGAGTCCAAGGCCGCCGACCCGCTCTTCAACGAGGCGGGGCTCGTCACGATCACCCCCTCGGCGACCAACCCGGCCCTCGCGGACAACGGGTGGAAGACCTTCTTCCGGGTGCTGGGCAACGACGCCACCCAGGGTCCTGCCGCGGCCAAGTACATCAAGGACACCCTCAAGTCGACCAAGCCGTTCGTCATGGACGATGCGTCCGAGTACGGCAAGGGGTTGGCCGACATCGTGCGCAAGGACCTCGGCTCCGCGGTGGTGGGCAACGACACCATCCAGCAGAAGCAGACCGACTTCAGTGCCTCGGTCACCAAGGTCAAGGCCTCGGGTGCCGACACCCTCTTCTTCGGTGGCTACTCGCCGGAGGCGGCGCCGCTCATCAAGCAGCTGCGAGACGCAGGCTGGAAGGGCACCTTCGTCGTCGCCGACGGCGTCAAGGACCAGTCCTACATCGACAACGCCAAGGCGGCAGCCGAGGGCACGATCATCACCTGCCCCTGCGTGCCCGCCGACGTGGCGCCGGACTTCCAGAAGGCGTACAAGGCGAAGTACAACTCCGACCCCAACACCTACTCCGGTGAGGGCTACGACGCCGCGACCATCCTGCTCGACGGGATCGCGGCCGGCAAGGACCGCGCCACCATGGTCGACTTCGTCAAGTCCTATGACAAGAAGGGCGTCACCAAGCAGCTGAAGTTCGACGCCAAGGGCGAGTCCGCGGACATCAAGGTCTACGCCTACAAGGTCGAAGGCGGCAACATCGTCTCCGTCGGCGAGATCAAGTAGGACGTCTCACCCGGGCAGGGGGCGGTCGGGGCACAGCTCCGACCGCCCCCTGTCGGGTACCGGCGGACGCCGGTGATCTCCCCTCGCACCCGGCCCGGCCCAGGAGGTTTGGATGCAGTACCTGATAGACAACTTCTTCGCCCTGACGATCACCGGCGTCACTCTGGGCGCTGTCTACGCCTTGGTCGCCCTCGGCTACACCCTCGTCTACGGGGTGCTGCGCCTCATCAACTTCGCCCACTCCGAGGTGTTCATGTTCGGCACCTTCGCGGCCCTGTGGGTGGTGATGCTCCTCGGCGGCAAGGGCGGCGCCTCGGTCGGCCAGGTCGTCTTCTGGGTCGCGATGATGTTCCTCGCCGCCATGGCCATGTCCGGGCTCATCGCGATCCTCCTCGAGCGGGTGGCCTACCGACCCCTTCGGAAGCGTCATGCGCCACCGCTCATCGCCCTGATCTCCGCCATCGGGGCCTCCTTCGTGCTCTCCGAGACGATGGGCCTGCGTGGCAAGATCGCCGTCTGGGTCGGCCTCGACACCACCTTGGCGCCCTACGTCGGCAACGCCCGCAACAACGCGGGCATGCCCGAGATCATCACGCCGCAGCCGGTGTTCACCATCCGCGACTACGCGGTCACCAACGTCGACATCTTCGTCATCATCGGAGCCGTTGCGATCATGGTGCTGCTCGACCAGTTCGTGAAGCGCTCGCGCCTCGGCCGCGGCATCCGAGCCGTCGCCCAAGACCCGGAGTCGGCGGCGCTCATGGGCGTCAACCGCGACCGTGTCATCCAGGTGACCTTCCTCGTCGGCGGCGTGATGGCCGGCGCTGCCGCGGTCTTCTACATGCTCAAGATCGGCATCACCCGCTACGACGCCGGCTTCATCCTCGGGGTCAAGGCCTTCACCGCCGCGGTCCTCGGCGGCATCGGCAACCTGCGCGGCGCCCTCCTCGGCGGTTTCGTCCTCGGCCTGGCCGAGAACTACGGGTCGGCCCTCGTGGGCACCCAGTGGAAGGACGTCGTCGCCTTCCTGCTCCTCGTCGTCATCCTGCTGTTCCGGCCCACCGGCCTGCTCGGTGAGTCCCTCGGGAAGGCCCGCGCATGAGTCCCGCAACCGCACTGCTCGACCGGGCGAGGGCGATGCCGAAGCCGGCCAAGATCGTCTTGTGGGCGCTCTTCGGCGTCTTCCTCTTCGCCCTGCCCCTGCTCAACCTTCCCCTCATCAGCACGCCGGGCGCAGACTTCGGCGGCGTGCTGTTCACCGTGGCCACCTATGTCCTGGTCGCCCTGGGCCTCAACATCGTCGTCGGGTATGCCGGCCTGCTCGACCTCGGCTACGTCGGCTTCTACGCCGTGGGCGCCTACACCGTCGGGGTGCTCGGCTCCCAGCACGGCAGCGTGCCGTGGCTCTGGGCGGTGCCGGTGGCGGTCGTCGCGGCGCTCGTCTCGGGCGTCCTGCTCGGCGCGCCTACGCTGCGGGTGCGCGGAGACTACCTCGCGATCGTCACGCTCGGGTTCGGCGAGATCGTGCGCCTGACGCTCGTCAACAGCCAATGGCTGGGAGGGGCGCAGGGCATCTCCAACATCCCCCGCCCGCCGGGCGCGGAGCTCTTCGACGTGCCGAGCATCGACTGGAGCACCGGAGCGCCGATCATCGACCTCGGCAACACGACGACGTTCCTCAAGTTCGGCATCACCGACCAGATCCCCTACTACTGGCTCGCCCTGGCGGTCATCCTGCTCGTGATCCTCTTCGACCACCTCGTCAAGTCGAGCCGGGTCGGCCGTGCCTGGGAGGCCACCCGCGAGGATGAGGACGCGGCCGAGCTGATGGGCGTGCCCACCTTCCGGTTCAAGCTGCTCGCCTTTGCCCTGGGAGCCTGCATCGGCGGGCTCTCCGGAGCGCTCTTCGCCGGCAAGGCGGGGTTCATCTCGCCCGACAGCTTCCAGCTCCTCCTGTCGATCCTCTTCGTGGCGGCTGTCGTCGTCGGCGGTCAGGGCAACCGCTGGGGGGTCATCCTCGGGGCTATCGTCGTGAGCTACTTCCCGGAGCGGTTCCGCGAGTTCGCCGACTTCCGCGTGCTCGTCTTCGGGCTCGCGCTCATGGTGCTCGCCGTCTTCCGCCCGCAGGGGCTCATTCCCCCGCGGCGGGCGGTCCGAGCCAAGAAGGTCGACGAGCGGCTGGACGCCCTCGAGGAAGGAGAGGCCCGTGTCTGAGGCCACGAGCAACACGGCCGCCGACGAGGCCGTCACGCAGATCAACCCCGAGGCGCACATCGAGCCGGAGCCGGTCGCCGGTCCTCTGGTGTCCGAGGGGGAGAAGCTGCTCGAGGTCGACAACGTGACGCTGCGGTTCGGTGGCGTGGTCGCGCTCAACGAGGTCAGCTTCGATATCCGCAAGGGCGAGATCCTCGGCCTCATCGGGCCCAACGGCGCCGGCAAGACGACGTGCTTCAACGTCATGACCGGCGTCTACCAGCCGACCTCCGGCCAGGTGCGCTTCAAGGGGGAGGGCCTGGGCAAGCGCAAGAAGTTCGAGATCACCAAGCTGGGGATCGCCCGGACCTTCCAGAACATCCGCCTCTTCGGCAACATGACCGCCCTCGAGAACGTCATGGTCGGTGTCGACGCGCACCACTCCACGGGGGTGGGCTCCGCACTGTTCCGGCTGGCCAAGCATCGGCGGGAGGAGGCGCACGGCCTGGCCCGGGCGAGCGAGCTGCTCGAGTTCATGGGTCTCGCCGGCAAGGCCGACGAGCTGGCCCGCAACCTGCCCTACGGCGACCAGCGCCGGCTCGAGATCGCACGGGCCCTCGCCACCAGCCCCCAGCTGCTGTGCCTCGACGAGCCGGCTGCCGGGTTCAACCCGGCCGAGAAGGCGAAGCTGATGGAGCTGATCCGGCTGATCCGCG
This sequence comes from uncultured Intrasporangium sp., assembly GCA_937873285.1. Taxonomy (GTDB): domain Bacteria; phylum Actinomycetota; class Actinomycetes; order Actinomycetales; family Dermatophilaceae; genus CALMNV01. The sequence goes on from CALMNV010000210.1 coordinate 7,820, forward strand.
ACCAGGGCTACACGGTGCTGCTCATCGAGCACGACATGCGGCTGGTCATGGGTGTCACCGACCGGATCGTCGTGCTCGAGTTCGGCCGCAAGATCGCGGAGGGCGTGCCCGCCGACATCCGCGACAACCCGGCGGTCATCGCCGCCTATCTGGGAGTTGACGAAGATGCTTCTTGAGGTCTCGGGTCTCTGCGTCAACTACGGGCGCATCGAAGC
>CALMNV010000211.1 GCA_937873285.1 uncultured Intrasporangium sp.
AGCTTGTCCGCGATCCGCTGCGTTTCGGTGCCGGGAATCTGGAAGTTGTTGGACAGTGTTCCGTGGAACGCTGCGGCGGCACCGCCCACGGCCAGCAGTGCGGCAAGCCAGAGGGAAATGACCAGCCAGCGCCGGCGGTAGGAGAACTTGCCCAGGCGGTAAAGGAACAGTGCCATATGAGGTGACCGATCTGATCAGGAGGAACGGGAGGCTGAGGATGAGGGGGCGGGCGTGCCGCCGATGGTGAAACCGGAACCGAGCAGGGCCATGGCATCGATCAGGAGCTGCCTGAGCTCCGCGAGGGATGCCGGTGAGAGGTCGGCGCCGCGGCGGGAAAACCAGACCTCCATGGCGGCCTTGCCGCAGGAAATCACCGACCCCGCGAGGGCGCGGAGGTAGAGCTCGTCCGCTGCGCCGGGAGTGGCGGACGCCCGGTCGCGGGCCACGAAGCGAGTTCAGGGGGGCTGCCTGCCTTTGCTATGGTTGCCCGGCAGCATTCCCCTGTAGCTCAACTGGCAGAGCAGCCGGCTGTTAACCGGCAGGTTGTTGGTTCGAGTCCAACCGGGGGAGCAGCGGAGAACGGCTCGTGACAGGCAGAACGCAGGTCACGAGCCGTTCTGCCTGTCCGGTGCGGAGGCTCCCTCCGGCGCGCATAGACTGCGCGGGTGACATTCGCCAACGTGGGGACTCTGGGGACGGTGCCGGGCGCTCGCGATCGACTCGTCGAGATCCTGACCCGCCGCAGCGCGGATCTCGGACAGGCCGGATGCCTGCTCTACGAGGTCGGTGTCAACGACGACCAGCCCGACACCGTGTTCGTGGTGGAGCTGTGGACGTCCGCCTCGGCGCATCAGGAGTCGCTGAAGTCGGACGGCGTGCAGGCGGCCATCCGGGAGGCTCGGCCACTCCTGTCCGGAGAGATGGGCGGCTTCCGCTACGACGTTGTCGGCTCCCCGCTACGGGACTGACGTCCGCCCGCCGGACATCCACCCCATGGCGCCGGGGTGCGGGTCAGCCGGCACGCTCGGGGAAGCCGCTGTCGATGCACAGGATGTTGCCCTCGCTGTCCTTGAACCACGCGGCCTGCCCCATGCCGGGCAGGGAGGCGACGCCGTCCTGCCAGGTGACGCCCGGCAGGTCGTACTCCTCGAGCGTCACGCCCCTGGCCTGCAACGCCCGCGCCTCCCCGGCGACGTCGTCGACGTGCAGCTGCGCGACGGTGTGGCCAGCCTGGCCGGCATACTCGGTCTGATAGATGCTGAAGCTCGTCCCGCCCTCCATGTGATAGACGAGCACGGCGGCCTCGGGCACCTCGCCTGCCGGGGTGAGCCCGAGCATGTCGGCGTAGAAGGCTCTGGCGCGCTCGAGGTCGGCGGCGGGAATGTTGGCGGTGACGGCGGCGGAGCTGAGCATGACGGCCTCCTCGTGGCGCTCGGTGCCCCTGCGTCAACCACTGTCCCACCGCGGCGTGCCCAGCGTCGAGGAGGCACGGGGGGGTCAGTATGCCGTCGGGTCTGCCGACCGGGCCCGCTGCCCGGCCTGGTGGCGGGCCCGTCAGTGACCGCGCAGCCGCTCCTCGTCCGCGTGGTGGCGCGCCTCGTCGGTGGCGTCCTCGACCGGGGCGGGGGCGCCCGGTCCGCCCGCGGCTTCGTGGATCGTGGGGCGGCCGCGCCGGCGCAGCCGTGACTCCACCCGGGCGGCCAGGACGGTCAGGGCGTAGTTGATGAGGATGAAGATGACGGCGATGAAGAGAATGGCCGGCACCGGGTTGCCCCAGTTGGAGCCGATCTGCTGGTAGGTGTTGAGCAGCTCGGGATAGGTGATGATCTGCCCGAGCGCGGTGTCCTTGAGCACCACGACGAGCTGACCCACGAGCGCGGGGAGCATGGCGGTGACCGCCTGGGGCAGCAGGATCGCGCGCAGCGTCTGGGTCGGGGTGAGCCCGATCGACAGACCGGCCTCCGACTGGCCCCTCGGCAGGCCGCCGACGCCGGAGCGCAGCAGCTCCGCGACGACAGCGCCGTTGTAGAGGGTGAGCCCGGTGACGACGGCCGCGAGCGGGTTGATCTCGCTCTGGAAGACGTTGTTGAAGGTGTAGAGGCCGAAGGCGGCCATCATCATGACGAGCACCGGCACCGACCGGAAGAACTCGACGACGACGGTGCTCAGCCACCGGATGGGCCCGTTGTGCGACAGCCGGCCCATGCCGAAGACGAGGCCGAAGATCGCGGCGAGGACGATGGAGATCGCCGCCGCCTTGAGGGTGTTGAGCAGGCCCGGGATGAGGTAGTCGACCCACATCGAGCCGGTCGCGAAGGGGCTCCACTTGTCGGCCGCGAGGTTGCCCCGCTCCCCGAGCTTGAAGAGCGCGAAGGCGACGAAGGCGGCGACGAGCAGCGCCCCCGCGAGCGCGGTGAGGCGGTGCCGGGCGCGGGCGCGCGGTCCCGGTGCATCGAAGAGGACCGAGGCGCTCATCGCTTCACCGCCAGCCGGCGCGACAGGTGCGTGGTCAGCAGCCCGACGGGCAGGGTGAGGATGACGAACCCGATGGCGACGATGCCGAAGATCGGCACGATGAGGTCGGGCCGGAACTCCTGCATCTCCTTCATCAGCCCACTCACCTCGGCGACCCCGATGGCCGTGGCGACGGTGGTGTTCTTCGTCAGCGCGATGAGCGTGTTGCCGAGCGGCGTGATCGCCCCGCGGAACGCCTGCGGCAGCAGCACCTCCGTCAGGCTCTGCCCGAACGTCAGCCCCACCGACCGCGCCGCCTCCGCCTGGCCCACCGGCACGGTGTTGACGCCGCTGCGCAGCGCCTCGCACACGAACGCCGCGTGGTAGACCGACAGCCCGATGATCGCCCAGATGATGTTGTTGCGGGCGATGTCCTCGGTGAAGTTGAAGCCGAGGTTGACGGCCATGACGATGTTGGACGCGATGATGATCAGGGTCAGCGGCGTGTTGCGCAACGTGTTGACGTAGAAGGCGCCGACCTTCTGGAAGAGGCCGACAGGCGAGACCCGCAGCACGGCGACGACGGTGCCGATCACGAGCGAGCCGATGGCGGAGAACACCGTCAGCAGGATCGTCATGCCGAAGGCGGCCAGGATGTTGTACTGCGCGAAGAGCTCACCCATGTGCGATCCCCTCTGCGGTGGGCTGGGGCGGACGACGGGACCGGCCGCGGTGGTCGGCAAGCCGGTCGGCCGGTATGCCGCCCGCCGGGGCGAGGCGGCATACCGGCTGGCTCGAGATCCCGGTGCGGGTCAGGAGCAGGGCGCCGGCTTCGGCGGGTTGCCGGGACCCGGCTTGAAGCCCGCCGGGCCGAGGTTCTTGTCGACAGACTTCTGCCACTCGCCGGAGTCGATGAACTTGTTGAGCGCGGTCGTCACCTGGTCGCAGAAGGCGGTGTCGCCCTTCTTCAGGCCGACGCCGTAGTTCTCGGTGGAGAAGGTCGTCCCGACCACCTTGAGCTTGCCCTTGTTCTGCTCCTGCGCGGCATACCCGGCGAGGATGGTGTTGTCGGTGGTGAGGGCGTCGACGCTGCCGGCCTTGAGGGCGTCCACGCACAGCGTGTAGGTGTTGTACTCCTGCAGGTTGATGCCGGGATACTTCTTCTGCAGGTTGGCCGCGGACGTCGAGCCCTTGACCGAGCACAGCCTCTTGCCAGTCAGGCTGTCGGGCCCGGTGATGGCCGTCTCGTCGGAGCGCACGAGCAGGTCCTGACCGGCGATGAAGTAGGGGCCGGCGAAGGAGACCTTCTGCTTGCGGCTGTCGGTGATGGAGTAGGTGCCGACGATGTACTTCACCTGGCCCGAGGAGATGAGCGTCTCGCGCTGCGAGGAGACCGCCTCGACGAACTCGGGGGTGAAGCCGAGCTCCTTGGCGATGTAGTTGGCGACGTCGACGTCGAAGCCGGTGTAGGTCGACCCCGTCTTGAGGCCGAGCCCCGGCTGGTCGAACTTGATGCCGACCTTGACGGTGCCTCCCGTCGCTGCGGCACCGGAGCCGCCGCTGCTGCCGCTGCCGCATGCGGCGAGCGCGAGCGTGGCCACGGCACCGACCGCGACGAGCCTGATCGAAGTGACCTTCATGCTGTTCCTCCTGTGCTGCCGGGTGCCGGCATCTGGTGGGGCGGTTGGGCCCCGGGTGAGTTGCCCCGCCGCGTCAGTGCGTGAGGATCTTGCTGAGGAAGTCCTGCGCGCGCGGCGACTTGGCGTTGGTGAAGAACTCCTCGGGGGCGTCGCGCTCGCCGATCTCGCCGTCGGCCATGAACACGACCAGGTCGGCGGAGCGACGGGC
>CALMNV010000212.1 GCA_937873285.1 uncultured Intrasporangium sp.
TGGATCTGGACCGCCATGGAGGGCTCGAGGTGCTCGCGCGAGACACTCGTGTTGACCATGAGGCCGACGCGGGAGGGGTCGACCCCCGCCTCCGCGAGGGCCTGCCACCGGCGGTGGCCGCGCCCTCCGTGAAGCTGACCCCCTCGGGCCACCAACGCCGCTCGTGGATGCCGGCGAGTCGGGCGAGCATGCCGGGCCTGAGGCCGGCGCGCTCGTAGGTGGCCAGCAGTCGCTGGTCCATCTCCTCCGAGGTCACCACCACGGGGGCGTCGACGGCGCAGACGGAAAGCACCGCGGCCTGCGTGTGCCGGTACGTGGCGTTTCCGCTCATCGTGGGCCTCTCGTTGTGGTGTCGCGCTGACCCGAGGGTCGTTGCGCCCCATTCGAACACGTCGCGCTGCCAGCTCGGGCCCTCGCCGGCATCCGGCCCCGTCGATGTCGCGTCGGGAAGTCGCCGGGCGGCGACGTCACCGCGCGAGCCACGGTCCGCGGGCCCGCCTACACGTGCCCGGAAGGCCGCGGCGGGAAACCTGTCGCCGTCGAGCGTCACCAGGGCGCATCGATCCCGCAGTCCATGCTGTTGACTGTCCCTGTGTGACGTCACACGCTGCCGCCCACGTCTGCGCGGAGGGTTGCCATGGGAAGGCTGATCTACGCGGCCAATGTCTCGCTCGACGGCTTCATCGAGGATGAGGCGGGTGCGCTCGACTGGTCCGTGCCGGACGAGGACGTGCACGCGTTCTGGAACGAGCACGAGCGGCACATCGGCACGTCTCTCTACGGGCGGCGCATGTACGAGACGATGCGCGTGTGGGAGAGCGACGACTGGCTGACGAACGCGCCCCCCGTGGTCCGCGAGTTCGCCGGGATCTGGCGTGACACGGACAAGGTCGTCTACTCCGCGTCACTCACCGACGTCTCGAGCGCCCGCACGAGGATCGAGCGGCAGTTCGAGCCCGCCGCGGTCCGACGGCTCAAGGAGGCCTCAGTCTCGGACCTGAGCATCGGGGGCGCGCAGATCGCGGGCGAGGCGTTCCGGCACGGCTTGGTCGACGAGTGCGTGCTGCTGCTGTGCCCGGTCATCGTGGGCGGCGGTAAGCCGGCGCTGCCTTCAGGCGTGCGACTCGACCTCGAGCTGCTCGACCACCGGCGATTCGGCAACGGCGTGGTCTACGTCCGCCACGCGGTCCGATACCCCTCCTGAGCGCCGCCGCGGGCCGCGACGGCGGTGCGTCGGCCATTGTCGAAGCCATGCCCCACGACGAGCCCGCAGACCGGGGAAGGCGATTCCTCTGGCCCGGGGTATGCGGATGGCGCCTGCCCCACGAGGCCACCGCATCATCGAGCGTCCCGACGCAGCCGTGGTCTGCGTCGAGGTGAAGGCCCGGCCTCCCCCGCCTGGAGAGAAGCCGGGCCCACCCGGTGGATCAGCGCGACGCCGGTCAGCCGGCGGGCACGTCGTCCCGGTCGAGGACGCGGTCGAGGACGCGCTGGAGGACGCGGACGGCGCGGAGGGGGCCTCACCGCCGCGGTCGCCGCGGTCGCCGCGGTGCCCAGCCTCGATGGTGACGGTGGCGAGGTCTGCGCTCACCTCGACCTTGACGCGGCTGCCGCCCTTCGTGCCGCGCACCTCATAGGACCCATCCGAGTCCTTGCTCACCCGCACCACGGTGACGGCCGCGTCCTTGGCCCTGACGGCGGCGGTGACCTTGGCCAGCTCCGCTCCCGTGACTGGCGTGTGCGCCTCGCGCTCGCCGCGCTCGCCGCCGTGCCGGGCCGGCATGGTCGTGACCGTCGCGAGATCCTTGCTGACCTCGAGGCGCACGGGGCCGCCCCCCTTGGTGCCGCGCACGTCGTAGGAGCCGTCGGGGTCCTTGCGGACCCGCACGACGGTGACCGCGGAGTCCTTGGCCTTGACCGCAGCGGTCACCCTCGCGAGCTCGGCCCCGGTGACCGGGGTGTGTGCGTGGTGGCCCCGGCCCTCGCGCGGCTCCTGCCCCTGCGTGGACTGGGCCGTGGCGTATGCCGGCTGGGCGGCGGTGGTGCCGCTGGCCGCACCCGTGGTGGAGGCGTTGGACACGGCAGCCACGCCACCGACGAGGACACCGGCTGCCGCGACCGCGGCGGCGGTGATGGCGACTTCTCTTCTGATGGGCATTGTTGCGTACCTTCCTGGTGCGCTCGTACGGGCCTGGTCGCCCGTGCTGACGTGCTCACGATGACCGGGCGGGCTGTCAGCCGCACTGCGGGCGCCTGAGGTGAGGCTGTGAGCGGAGGGGCGCGGCGCGGCTCGTCGGCCGGGTCGGGGGCGGAGGGGCCACCCGGCCGGCGGGTAGCATGTCCCCGGCGCGGCGCAGCCCCAGGGACGGCGAGCGACCTGACAGGTAGTCGACCAGGAGGAGCTGCGACCCGTGAGCGATGTGCGGCCGGCCGCCGTGATCGTCCTTGCTGCCGGCGAGGGCACCCGCATGAAGTCGAGCATCCCCAAGGTGCTGCACACGATCGGAGGGCGGACCCTGCTCGGGCACGCCATCACGGCGGCTCGCAGCGTCTCCCCGGACCATCTCGTCGTCGTCGTCCGACACCAACGGGACCGGGTGGTCGAGCATGTCCTCGAGTTCGACGACCGGGTCGTGGTGGCCGACCAGGACGAGGTCAAGGGCACCGGCCGCGCCGTGGAGTGCGGCCTGCAGCAGCTGCCGGAGGACCTCACCGGCACGGTGCTCGTGACCATGGGCGACGTGCCGCTTCTCACCGGGCAGACGCTGGCCGGACTCGCCGCGGCGCACGCCGAGGCGGAGCGTGCGGTGACCGTCATCACCGCCACGGTGCCGGACCCGAGCGGCTACGGCCGGATCCTGCGCGACCCGCGCGGCCTCGTCGCCTCCATCGTCGAGCACAAGGACGCGACGGCTGAGCAGCGGCTGCTCACCGAGATCAACTCCGGCCTCTACGCCTTCGACGCTGCTTTCCTGCGCTCGGCGCTCGAGGAGGTCGGCACGGACAACGCCCAGGGGGAGAAGTACGTCACGGACGTGCTCGGGATCGCCCGGGCCCGTGGGCTGGGCGTCGGCGCCCATCTCGTCGACGACCTCTGGCAGACCGAGGGTGTCAACGACAAGGTCCAGCTTGCCCGTCTCGGGGCGGAGCTCAACCGGCGCACGGTCGAGCAGATCATGCGCGACGGTGCCATCGTCATCGACCCCGCCTCGACGTGGGTGGACGCCGACGTGACGATCGGACCCGACACGGTCGTGCACCCCGGCACCCAGCTGCTCGGAGCCACCACCATCGGCGCCGAGTGCGTCATCGGTCCGGACACGACGCTCAAGGACGTCGAGGTGGCCGACGGCGCCTCCGTCGTGCGCACCCAGGCAGAGCTGGCCTCGATCGGCGCCGGGGCCAGTGTCGGGCCCTTCTCCTACCTTCGGCCCGGCACCCAGCTCGGCGACGGCGGCAAGGTCGGCGGCTTCGTCGAGACGAAGAACGCCGTGATCGGCGCGGGCGCCAAGGTGCCGCATCTGACCTACTGCGGGGACGCGCACATCGGGGAGGGCGCCAACATCGGCGCCGGCACGATCTTCGCCAACTACGACGGGGTGACGAAGGGGCACACCGAGGTCGGCCCGCACAGCTTCGTCGGCAGCAACTCGGTCATCGTGGCGCCGCGCACCATCGGCGCCGGCAGCTACGTGGCCGCCGGGTCGGCGGTCGTTCGCGACGTCGCACCCGGTCAGCTGGCGGTCACCCGAGCGCAGCAGCGCAACGTCGACGGGTGGGTGTCGAGTCGGCGCCCGGGGACGGCCTCTGACGCGGCGGCGCGGGGGGCCGGCGGACCGGATGACGCCGACCGCACGGAGGGCGCGACCCGATGACGGGCATCAACAAGACGCCCGAGAAGCACCTCATGCTCTTCTCGGGACGCGCCCACCCGCAGCTGGCCTCCGAGGTCGCCGAGCAGCTCGGCACCGAGGTCGTGCCGACGGCGGCATACGACTTCGCCAACGGCGAGATCTACGTGCGCTACGAGGAGTCGGTGCGCGGCTGCGACGCCTTCGTCATCCAGAGCCACACCTCGCCGATCAACGAGTGGATCATGGAGCAGCTGCTCATGATCGACGCGCTGAAGCGCGCCTCGGCCAAGCGGATCACGGTGGTCCTGCCGTTCTATGGCTACGCGCGCCAGGACAAGAAGCACCGCGGTCGCGAGCCGATCTCGGCGCGGCTGATGGCCGACCTCTTCCGGACCGCCGGCGCCGACCGGCTCATGGCCATCGACCTGCACACGGCGCAGATCCAGGGCTTCTTCGACGGGCCGGTGGACCACCTCATGGCCATGCCGATCCTCGCCGAGCGGGTCCAGCGGGACTACGGCCACCTCAACCTCTCCGTGGTGTCGCCGGACGCCGGGCGGATCAAGGTGGCCGAGGACTGGTCGACCCGGCTCGGCGGCTGCCCGCTCGCCTTCATCCACAAGACCCGTGACATCAACCGGCCCAACGAGGTCGTCGCCAACCGGGTGGTGGGGGAGATCAAGGGCAGGGTGTGCGTCCTGGTCGACGACATGATCGACACGGCCGGCACGATCACCAAGGCCGCCGACGCGCTGCTCGAGGAGGGCGCGACGTCGGTGGTCATCGCCGCGACCCACGCCATCCTGTCGGGACCGGCCATCGAGCGGCTCACGGCGTGCAAGGTCGACGAGGTCATCGTCACCAACACCCTGCCGATCCCCGACGCCCGCCGGTTCGACAAGCTGACCGTCCTGTCGATCGCGCCGCTCGTGAGCCGGGCGATCCGTGAGGTGTTCGAGGACGGGTCGGTCACCAGCCTCTTCGACGGGCGCGCCTGAGCAGCTCGTGACGGCGCGCAAGCCCCGTGCCGCCCCGCCCTACCGCCAGTCGGGCCGGGCCAGGAGCAGGTGGTGGTCGGAGTAGGGGGCGTCGATCGTCGAGGACGTGCCGGCCCCGAAGGCCGTGCCCAGCGCGAACACGTAGTCGATCTTCGACCGGTCCCGGGTGGGCGCCCCGCAGCGGCACGGCACGCCGTTGCGGGTCGACCCGCCCTCGACGAAGGCGCCATGGGCCCCGCCGCCGTAGGCCGGTGCGTAGACCCGGTCGAGGATGTCCGACCCGGGGTAGTCGTTGAGGTCGCCGAGAAGCAGCGACGGCCCGGCGTATCTCCGGACGAACGACACGGTCTCGGCCATCTGCCGGTCCCGCACCGTCGCCTGCAGCTTGCCGGGCGCGAGATGCGTCGTGCACACCTGCGTCTGCTTGGTCAGCTGGACGCGCACGCACGTCACCGCCCGTCGCTGCGCTCCACCCTGCTGGGCGGCGAAGGTCAGGGTGCGCACCGAGAGCGGGGCGGCCCGCGTCAGCACCGCGTTGCCGTATGCCGTGCCGTTGCACGCCTTGGCGGCGGGCATCGTGGCCACGAAGCGGGCGTACATCGGGTAGCGGCGCGCCCCCAGCTGCTTCGTGAGCTGGTTGAGCTGCCCGGCGCAGACCTCGTTGAGGCTGAGGGCGGTCACTGCGCGCGCGACGACGGTCGAGGCGATCCAGTCGGTCTTCTGCGCTGCCGTGCCGGGGCACTGGGTGCCGCACATGTTCAGCTGCGCGACGACCGGTCCCGGGCTGAGCGCCGCCGCGCTCGGTGTGCCAAGTCCCAGCCCCGAGGGCACCGCGAGGGCGAGGGCCGTGGTCACCGCTGCAGTGACACGCCGTAGAAGTCGCATCGATCCTCCTCGAACCGCATGATGGTCGTCGTGGGTGGGCCCCGCGCCGCGGTGGGCAGTGACCACTGTGCCCGATCGCGGTCGCCCGCGGGCCAAGTTGGCCGGCCTGGGTTCGTGCGCTCCTCGAAGGGCTCGCGACGGGGAGGCTTCGGTCTGCGTGCAGCCTCGTCGGCGCGTCTGGGGCGAGTTTCAGCCACTGTCGCTGCTCGGGTAAGGTTGGGCGGGTTGCCCAGGCGAGGGACGGCGCACGGCCGTCCGTGATCGACGCGGTGGATGACGGCGTCCGTCCGCACGGACGCCTCCGCCCGTGCCGCGTCCCGCGCCGGGGCCCCCACCGCCACCGACACCCCCAGGAGATCCCCAATGTCCGAGACCACGCTCGTCGCCGAGCTGCGCACCCGGTTCGGCAAGGGCGCCGCCCGCCAGATCCGCCGGGAGCACAAGATCCCTGCTGTGATCTACGGCCACGGCACGCAGCCGGTGCACGTGGCCCTTCCCGGCCACGAGACGATGATGGCGCTCAAGACGGCCAACGCGCTGCTCGCGATCCAGCTCGACGGCAAGAGCCAGCTGGTCCTCGCCAAGGACATCCAGCGCGACCCCATCAAGCCGGTCATCGAGCACATCGACCTCGTCGTCGTGCGTCGCGGCGAGAAGGTCGTCGTGGACGTGCCCGTCCACCTCGAGGGCGACGCGGCGGCCGAGACGGTGGTCACCCTGGAGTCGCAGACGCTGCAGGTCTCCGCCGAGGCGACCCACATCCCGGACCATGTCGTCGTCTCCGTCGACGGCCTGCCGGCGGGCACCCAGGTCAAGGCCTCCGACGTCCAGCTGCCGCAGGGCAGCGAGCTCGTCACCGACGCGGAGACGCTTGTGGCCAACGTCGTGGCGCAGATCTCCGAGGGTGCCCTCGAGGCCGAGCTCGCCGAGGCGGAGGCGGACGCGGGCATCACCCACGACGAGCCGGAGGCTCCCGCCGGCGAGGCTGCCGGGGCCGGGGCCGGGGCTGCGGAGCCTGCCGAGGCGCCTGCCGCGGGCGACGCCGACGAGCGCGGCTGAGCCGCCGAACTCCCGACACACCCCATGGCTCCCTGGCTGGTCGTGGGGCTCGGCAACCCCGGGCCGCAGTATGCCGGCAACCGGCACAACGTCGGAGCCATGGTGGTCGAGCACCTTGCCGCGGGCAACCTGTCCGGCGGCGCAGACGGCGGAGCGCGCTTGCGCTCGCACAAGGCCCGGGCCCGGGTCGCCGAGGTGCGCCTCGGCACCGGGACGGGCGGCGGGCCGGGCCGCAGGGCGGTGCTGGCAGTGCCCGGCACCTACATGAACGAGTCCGGCGGTCCTGTCGCCGCGCTGATGCGCTTCTGGTCGGTCCCGCTGGAGCGACTCATCGTCATCCACGACGAGCTCGACATCGACGCCGGCGCCGTCCGGCTGAAGCGGGGCGGCGGCGAGGGCGGTCACAACGGGCTCCGGTCCATCTCCGCCGCCCTCGGCTCCCGCGACTACCTGCGCGTCCGGGTGGGCATCGGGCGCCCGCCCGGACGAATGGACCCGGCGGCATACGTCCTCAAGGACTTCTCCGCGATGGAGCGCCAGACGCTTCCCTTCGTGATCGACGACGCGGCCGAGGCCGCTCTCGCCCTTGTCGAGCTCGGACTCGAGGCCGCGCAGCAGCGCTTCCACGCGCCGCGCTGACCTCGCTTTCAACCCATATCGTCCTTTTCGTCGATTCCCCGAACGTGTCGCAGGCACGGCCGTAGCATGAACACAAGGAACGGCCGAGAGCACCGGCACGGAGCTGCCCGGTCGTAGGTTCGTCGCGAAACTCGCTGTCGCACAGGGGGATTGACTCTGCATCCCTGCGCGGCCGACTCGGGTGGATCGACTGGGGGCGGGAGCAAGTGGGGGTCATGGGTGTTGTTGACGTGATGGATTGCGTCCCGCACGCCGTCGGGGAGCTCGGCGACCACGCGGTCGCCAGGCTGCTCGCCGACTCGGCCGGCGAGGCCCTCCTCGCGCTGCGAGCGGAGTCGGGAGGGTGGACTGCTGGTGAGCTCAAGGCGGCGGGTGACCGGCGCTCGCAGGAGTGCCTGGCGGCCGGTCTTGCTCGTCACCGGCCGGGTGACGCTGTGCTGAGCGAGGAGGCCGCCGACGACCACGCACGGCTCGTCGCCGAGCGGGTGTGGATCATCGACCCGCTCGATGGGACACGCGAGTTCTCCGAGGTGCCTCGCACGGACTGGGCGGTGCACGTCGCGCTCTGGGAGCGCGGCGCCCTGGTCGCCGGGGCGGTCGCGCGGCCGGCGATGGGCTCGACCCTCGCGACGGACTCGCCGCCGGCGATGCCGGAGGCCGTGCCCGGGCCGGTGCGCCTCGCCGTGAGCCGCACCCGGCCGCCGGCGTTCGTCGAGCGGCTCGCCAGCCGGATCGGGGCCCGGCTCGTGCCGATGGGCTCGGCAGGTGTCAAGGCCACCGCAGTGCTCGACGGCACCGTCGACGCCTACGTCCATGCGGGGGGCCAGTACGAGTGGGACTCGGCCGCGCCGGTCGCGGTCGCCCGCAGCGCCGGCCTCCACACCAGCCGCATCGACGGGACCGAGCTGGTGTACAACCGCGCGGACCCGCTGCTCCCCGACCTGCTCATCTGCCGGCCGGAGCTCGCTCCGCAGCTGCTCGCAGCCATCGACGTCATCAACAAGGGGGAAGTGCAGTGAAGGTCCAGGCACCGGACTACCAGCTGAGCCAGCTGCGGGTCCTCGAGGCGGAAGCCATCCACATCATGCGGGAGGTGGTCGCCGAGTTCGAGCGACCGGTGTTGCTCTTCTCGGGTGGCAAGGACTCCATCGTCATGCTGCGCTTGGCGCAGAAGGCGTTCCACCCGGCGCGCGTCCCGTTCCCGGTGCTGCACGTCGACACGGGGCACAACTTCGAGGAGGTGCTGGCCTTCCGGGACCGGAGGGCGAGCGAGCTGTCGGTGCAGCTCATCGTCGCCAGCGTCCAGGAGGCCATCGACAACGGCAGCGTCGTGGCGCCCCGGGACGGCACCCGCAACCGGATCCAGACCCCGGTGCTCCTCGACGCGCTCGAGAAGCACGCGTTCACCGCGATCTTCGGCGGCGCGAGGCGTGACGAGGACAAGGCGCGCGCCAAGGAGCGGGTGTTCTCCTTCCGGGACGAGTTCGGCCAGTGGGATCCCAAGAACCAGCGGCCCGAGCTGTGGACGCTCTTCAACAGCCGGATCAACACGGGTGAGAGCATCCGCGTCTTCCCTCTGTCCAATTGGACCGAGCTCGACATCTGGCACTACATCCACGAGGAGCGGATCGCGCTGCCCTCGATCTACTTCGCGCACGACCGCGACTGCTTCGAGCGCGACGGCATGCTGTATGCCGTCCACGAGTTCAAGCAGCCTCGCCCCGACGAGCGGGTGTTCACGGCGCGGGTTCGCTACCGCACGGTCGGGGACGCCAGCCTCACGGCCGCGGTGCGCTCCGACGCCGACACCACGGCGAAGGTGATCGACGAGATCTCCACCACCAGGGTCACGGAGCGCGGGGCCACGCGCGGTGACGACAAGTTCAGCGAGGCTTCCATGGAAGACCGCAAGCGTGAGGGGTACTTCTGATGGACATCCTGCGTTTCGCCACCGCCGGCTCGGTCGACGACGGCAAGAGCACGTTGATCGGCCGCCTGCTCTACGACACCAAGTCGGCCTTCTCCGACCAGATCGACGCCGTCGAGAGGGTGAGCCGCGAGCGGGGGGACGAGCACGTCAACCTGGCGCTGCTGACCGACGGCCTGCGGGCCGAGCGGGAGCAGGGCATCACCATCGACGTGGCCTACCGCTACTTCGCCACCCCGAAGCGGAAGTTCATCATCGCCGACACGCCGGGGCACGTGCAGTACACCCGCAACATGGTCACCGGGG
>CALMNV010000213.1 GCA_937873285.1 uncultured Intrasporangium sp.
TGGGGGCGCAGCCCGCGACGAGGCTGCCGGCGGCGGCTCGCCCGCCGCGCCAGGTCACCTCGCCCGAAGCGGGGTCGACGGCGGTCACCTCGGTGTCGGTGCGGATCGTGGCGCCTGCGTCGGCGGCCGCTCTGGCGAGCGCCACCGTCAGCGCCCCCATGCCGCCCACCGGCACGTCCCAGTCGCCGGTGCCCCCACCCACGAGGTGGTAGAGCAGGCAGACGTTGGCCCGCAGATCTGGTCCGGACAGGGACGCGAAGGTGCCGATGAGGGCGTCGGTGGCGATGATGCCGCGGATGGTGTCGTCCTCGGTCAGCGGCTCCAGCAGGTCGGCGAGCGGGCGGGTGGTCAGGGTGTCGAAGAGCTCGTCGTCGTCGACCCGTGCGCGCATCGAGTCCGCGGCGAGCAGCGGCTCGAGCATCGTGGGGAAGACCCGCTGCGCGAGCCGGCCGACCCGCTCGTAGAACCGGCGCCAGGCGGCATACGGCTCGTCGCTGCCGGTGACCTCGCGGAAGCGCGCCCGGCTCGCCCGCTCGTCGGTGGCGTCGACGAGCAGCCCGCGGCCCGGAGCGCCGGGCAGCGGGGTGTAGGACGACCACCGGCGGCGGATGAGACGCAGGTCGAGCTCGAGGTCGGAGCGGATGCGCTGCGGCAGGAGCGAGACGAGGTAGGAGTAGCGCGACAGCCGGGCGTCCACGCCGGGGAAGACGCGGGCCGAGACGGTCGCGCCGCCGACGTCCTGCCCCTTGTCGAGGACGAGGACACGGCGGCCGGCGCGGGCCAGGTAGGCCGCGGCGGTCAGGCCGTTGTGACCGGCACCGATGACGATGTCGTCGTAGCGCATCGGGCCAGCGTAGGGCGCGTGACCCGGCACCACTCGTCGCGGGCGACCTCAGTCGTCCCAGACGATGCAGACCTTTCCGGAGGCGCCGGAGTCGGCTCGGCGATAGGCCTCGCCGGCGTCGGCGAGCGCGAAGCGGTCGGTGACGATGAGCTGCGGGTGCAGGCCCCAGCGGGTCAGCTGGTCGAGCAGCTCGCGCATGTGGGTGACGGACGAGACCCAGGAGCCGTGCAGGGTCAGCTGCTTGTGGATGAGCAGCTCGGAGACCGGCAGCGTCACGCTGCCCCCCTCGCCGACGAAGACGCAGCTGCCCCAGGTGCGGGTGTTGCGCACGGCCGCCTCCCGCGCCGCGGCGCTGCCGCTGCAGTCGATCGTCACCTCGCACCCGCGGCCCGACGTGTGCTCCGCGACGAGGTCGTCGAGCTCCTCCTGCCCCCCGGCTGCCGCGTCGACGAGGCCCAGCTCGGCCGCCAGGGCCCTGCGCTCCGGCTGCGGGTCGCTCCCGAGGACTGTGCTGGCGCCCAGGGCCCGGCCCAGCGCGGCGGCCGCGAGACCCACCGGGCCCAGCCCCGTGACGAGCAGTCGGTCACGGCCGCTGATCCCGGCCCGCAGCAGGCCCTGGTAGGCGGTGGCGAAGCCGCAGGAGACGAGCGCGCCGTCGACGAAGCTCAGCCCGTCGGGCAGCGGCAGGCAGGAGCTCTCGTCGGCCAGCAGGTAGTCCGCGTGCCCGCCGTCGCGTTGCCAGCCGTATGCCGCCCGCCGCTCGGACTCGCAGCCGATGGGATAGCCGCGCCGGCACTCCTCGCACAGGCCGCAGCCCTGGATGTGGTAGACGACGACGCGGTCGCCCACGCGCAGCCCGCGGACCGCGGGGCCCACCTCGGCCACCTCGCCGCAGGGCTCGTGGCCGGCGATCACCCCCTGGTAGCCCTCCGCGCCGCGCCCGGTGTGCTCACGGTAGATCGCCCGGATGTCGCTGCCGCAGATGGACGAGGCGCGCATCCTCAGCACCACCTGTCCGGGGCCCGGCGCCGGGACGTCGAGCGTCACCTGCTGGGCGGTGCTGTCTCCCGGCAGCCGTATGCCGCGCATCGTGGTCATGCTCGTGCTCCTGCTCATTCCTGGGGGTGGATGACGGACTTGATGGCGCTGGAGTCGCGCCGGGCGGCGCTGAGCGCGTCGGCCGTCAGCGCCAGCGGGAAGTGCCCGGTCACGAGGCTGTCGAGGTCGACCGCGCCGGTCGCGACGAGGCGGATCGCCGTGGGCCAGGTGTTGGCGTAGCGGAACGTGCCCGTCACCGTGAGCTCCCGCTCCTGCAGCAGGGACAGCGGGACGGCCAGCTCGTCGCCGCCCATCCCGACGAGCACGGCGCACCCCGCCGGGGCGAGAGCGGCCAGTCCGGCCCGGGTCGCGCCGGCGTGTCCAGAGCACTCGAGGAGCACCCGCGGCGTCCGGTCCTCGGCCAGCTGCCCGGCAGTGGACGCGCTGCCGGCATCGGATGCACGGCCGGCAGCGGTGGCCGCGGGCCCTCCGGCCCTCGCATCCCCGCCCCCGCCGGCCGGGGGCTCGGACAGGTCACGGGTCCCCGTCGCGCCAAGCCGTCTCGCCACCGCCAGCCGGTCGGCGTTGACGTCCCACACGATGACGTCGGTGGCTCCGGATGCCCGCGCCACCTGCACGGCCGCCAGGCCGATCGGCCCCGCGCCGGTGACGAGCACCGCGTCACCGGCCGTGACGGCCGCCTTGCGGCAGGCCCAGACGGCGACCGAGAGCGGCTCCAGCAGGGCCGCCGCGGCGTCGCTGACCGCCTCGGGGACCGGATGAGCCAGGGTGGCGTGGACGACGACGAGCTCGGCGAGCGACCCGTCCACCGGCGGCGTGGCGTGGAAGAGCATCCGCTCGCAGAGGTTGTAGCGCCCGGCGAGGCACTGCTCGCAGGTGAAGTCGGGGCGTCCCGGCTCGATCGAGACCCGTTGTCCGATCCGACCCGGGTCGACACCCTCTCCCACTGCCTCGATGACGCCGGAGGCCTCGTGGCCGAGCACGAGCGGAGCCTCGACGACGTGGCTGCCGATGCGGCCGTGCTCGTAGTAGTGCACGTCCGAGCCGCACACGCCGACGGCGCGGACGCGGACCAGCACCTCTCCCGGGCCGGGCCGCGGCTCGGGCCGCTCGTCGACGGTGATGGCTCCGGGGGCGGTGAGGACGGCGGCACGCAAGGGAGGTCTCCTGCTCGGGGGTCGGCTCGTGGTCGGGTCGTGGGCCGGTCGCGGGGCACCGTCCGCCGGTCGACGGTCAGCCTGTCGTGCCGTGCTGCCACGCCTGCAGAGTCGCCCGGGCGCCGTGCTCGTGCAGCGACCGCAACGCGCGCAGGTAGGCAGCGGTGAACCGGTCGTCCTCCACGAGGTCTCCGAAGAAGTCTCGGTTGCGCAGGAAGGCGAGCGGATCGTCGTCCTGCGCTGCGGCCGCCGCCATCACCGTGTCCCGGAACCGGTCCACGACCTCGATCGGCGCGCCCTGCTCGTCGCGCCCCTCGGCATACCGGGCCCAGGACGCCACGACGAGCGCAGAGCAGTCGATCTCGCCGCCCGAGCGCAGGTTCTCCACGATCACCGGCACCAGCCACTTCGGGATCCGGTCCGAGCTCTCGGCGCACAGCCGCGCCAGCGTGTCGCGCACCTCGGGGTTGGCGAAGCGCCGGATCAGCTCGTGTCGGTAGGCGTCGAGGTCCACACCGGGCACCTCGGGCAGGGTCGGGCTGCCCTCCCGCTCCATGTAGGCCAGCAGGAACTGCACGAAGAGCGGGTCCTGGCACACCTCGTGCGCATATCGGTAGCCGGAGAGGTGGCCGAGGTAGCACAGCGCCTGGTGGCTGGCGTTGAGCAGCCGCAGCTTCATCAGCTCGTAGGGCACGACGTCCTCGACGAGCTGCACGCCGACCCGGGCGAAGTCGGGCCGCCCGGTGGGGAAGCGGTCCTCGAGCACCCACTGCGTGTACGGCTCGCACACCACCGGCCAGGCGTCCCGGATCCCGGTCTCCTCGGTCAGGCGGGTCAGGTCGTCGGGCGAGGTCACCGGGGTGATCCGGTCGACCATGCAGTTGGGAAAGGACACCTCGGCCTCGATCCACGCCGCCAGCTCGGCATCCTGCACTCGCGCGAAGGCGAGCACCATCCGGCGGGCGACGTCGCCGTTGCCGGGCAGGTTGTCGCAGGACAGGACGGTGAAGGGCGCGGTCCCCGCGGCGCGCCGGGCGCGCAGGGCGGCGGTGAGGAAGCCGAACACGCTGCGTGGGGCGGAGCCGTCGACCAGGTCGGCCTGCACCGCCTCGTCCGAGGGGTCGAACTCGCCGGTCACCTGGTTGACGTGGTAGCCGCCCTCGGTGATGGTCAGCGAGACGATGCGAGTCCTCGGGTCGGCCATCCGGTCGAGGACCGCCCTGGGGTCGTCCGGTGCGTAGAGGTAGTCGACGATGGAGCCGATGACCCGCGGTTGCCGGCGCCCGTCCGGGTGCTTGACGACGAGGGTGTAGAGGAAGTCCTGGGACTGCAGGACCTCCTTCATCCGCCGGTCGCCGGGCATCGTCCCGACGCCGCAGATCCCCCAGTCGAGGTCCAGGCCCTCGTTCATCAGCCGATCGACGTACATCGCCTCGTGGGCCCGGTGGAAACCGCCCACCCCGAAGTGCACGATGCCGACGGTGACGTCTGCGCGGTCGTATGCCGGGGCGGCCACGCGGCCTCGGATCGCCGGCAGCTGCGCGGCGCCCAGGGAGAGCGACTCGGTCATCGGACCGCGCCCATGGACAGCCCCTGCACCAGCTTGTCCTGGGCGGCGAAGCCGGCGAAGAGCACCGGGAGCGACACGACGAGCGAGGCGGCGCACACCTTCGCCAGGAAGAGGCCCTGGCTGGTCACGAAGCCGGTGAGGAAGACGGGCGCCGTCCCGGCCACCGTGCCGGTGAGCACCCGCGCGAAGAGCAGCTCGTTCCAGCTGAAGATGAAGCAGATGAGGGCCGCGGCGGCGATGCCGGGCATGACGACCGGCGCGATGACGCTGCGCATCGTCCGGACCACCCCGGCCCCGTCGACCTGGGCGGCCTCGAGGATCTCCGTGGGCACCTCGGCGAGGAAGGAGCGCAGCATCCACACCGCGATGGGCAGGTTCATCACCGTGTAGAACAGGACGAGCAGCCAGATGTTGTCGAGCAGGTTGACCCGCTGGGCGAACAGGTAGATGGGCAGCAGCCCGGCG
>CALMNV010000214.1 GCA_937873285.1 uncultured Intrasporangium sp.
GTCCCGCATCAGGCGCTCGCCGCCCTGGTAGAGGTACTCGTCGTAGGTCCACACCTCACCCTCGGGGGAGAGGTTGCGGTGGTAGTCGTAGAAGCAGTCGATGAACTGCTTGCCGTGCTCGTTGCGGATGTTCTCCGGACGCGCGTCCCACAGGGCGATGTGCGCGTCGACGATGTAGTAGCTCTCGCCGTCCTTGGTGTACATGACCTCTCCTTCTGCGACGCCGTCGTCGCTACGGCAGCGACGTTAGGAGGGGGACACGGTGATCGGGCAGGGGTCCGCTGTCTCAATGTGAGAAGGTCCCCGTCTCACTTTGAGACACCGGCGCCACGCTGCTCCCAGGATCGGCGGCTACGGTGTGGCCACCGAAAGGAGGTCGATGATGACCGCCGATCACGAGGTGGCCATGCCCCGGCGCGCCGCAGACCTGGCGCGCGCCGGCTCCGCCGCGATGCCCTCGAGGCGCCTTCTCGCCTCGTGGCGCCGCAGCGAGGAGTACGGCGTCTCCGCGGAGGCGGTCGACCCCGTGTGGGCCGGATCGAGCGCTCCTGACTCGCTGTTCTTCCAGTGCGGTCACGAGGTGTTGAGCAGCCTGCACCGGACCCTCGCCGACGAGCCGCTCAGCCTGATGCTCACCGACGCCGAGGGCCTCGTCCTCAACCGGTTCTCGGGGGACACGAGCCTGCTGCGCGCGCTGGACCGGGTCCACCTGGCGCCGGGCTTCGCCTTCTCCGAGCGCGAGGCCGGCACCAACGGCCTCGGGCTGGCCCTGGCCGACCGCGCGCCCTCCCTCGTGCGCGCGGAGGAGCACTACAGCGCCAGCCTCGGCGTCTACACCTGCGCCGCCGTGCCGGTCATCGACCCGGTCGACGGCCGGCTCGAGGGCTGCATCAACATCACCACGTGGTCGCACTCGTCGGCGGGCCTGCTGCTCGCGCTCGCCGAGTCGGCCGCGAGCACGACGACGGCCCTGATGGTGGCGCGCTCCACGGGCCGGATGCCGCGGCCGCCGTCCAGGGGCGGCGTCTTCCGGGTGCAGCGGATCAGGCTCGAGCCGGCGGCCGGGACGATCCGGTCCATGTCGGCACCGTGGACCAGGGCCCTTGACGCCGCCACCGCGGCTCTGCTCTCCGGTCGGGTGGTGGCGGCCGTGGGAGAGCCCGGCTCAGGGCGGGCGACGCTGCTCGGCCAGGCACTGCGGCGGGCCCACCCGCGCATCCGCGTCCTCAGCGCCGACGTGCCGGCCTCCCAGGACGTCGAGGCGTGGCTGTCCCTCTGGACCCCCGAGCTGGCCAAGCCCGACACCGTCGTCGTCGTCGAGAACGTCGACCGCCTCCCGGCATGGGCGGCGCATGAGGTGCGTCAACGCGCGATGGCAGCGCGAGCGGCCGGGCCGCAGGCGAGCCAGGGCGCCCCGGGATGGGCACTGACGGCGGCCGACGGGGACGCCCTGCCTCCACCGCTGCACCCGCTCGTCGAGACCGTCATCTCGGTCGAGCCGCTGCGCGAGCGCCCCGACGACGTCCTCGCCCTGGCCCATTGGGCCGCCCACCAGACCCGGACACGTGAGGTCGGCTTCACCCCCGCCGCCGAGCGGGCCCTGCTGGCGCACGACTGGCCCGGCAACGTCGATGAGCTCGTGCGCGTGATCCACGACGCCGCCCGCCGATCCGAGACCATCGACGTGCGCGACCTTCCCCCCGCCTTCTCCACCCCCGGTGGGCGCACCCTGTCCAAGCTGGAGGCCCTCGAGCGCGACGAGATCGTCCGGGCGTTGTCGCGCGACGGCGTGAGTGTCGCGGAAGCCGCGGCCGAGCTGGGTGTCAGCCGCGCCACCCTCTACCGCAAGCTCAGGTACTACGCCGTGTCCCGGCCGCGCTGAGCCGACGCCTCACTGGAGCGTCACCGGGCGAAGCCAAGGGGTCGTTGCCCTTCCGGCGGCGAGGTCGCGGCGCGCTCCAGCGCGGTGCGGGCGCTCTCCGCGGCGCGGGCGAGCGCCTGGCCGACCGGGGCCAGGCGGTGCTCGCCGGACAGGATCTCGACGCCCCAGGGACCGCGCCAGCCGGCGTCACGCAGGGCTGTGATCATGCCCGTGAGGTCGAACGTGCCCTCGCCACAGTATCGCCGGCGGTGGACGGTGTCCTCGAACAGCGTCCCGACCACGTCCTCGTCGGCGTCGTTGAGCTCCACGCCGACGATGCGGTGCAGCGGCACGGTCGCGAGGTCGGCCGCTGGCGTGTGCGCTCGCGACACGTGCCAGGTGTCGATGATGACACCGCCCGCCTCATGCCCGGCGTCCTCGACGAGCCGCAGCCCGTCACCCAGCGTCTTGATGTTCGACCACGGGAAGAACTCGATCCCCAGCCGGGCGCCCACCCCCTGCGCCTGAGCCGCCAGCTCGGCGAACCTGGCGGCCCACAGGCCGCGGTCCCACGGTCCGCCGTCGCCGTCGGGCGTGACCTTCAGGTGCCGCGCGCCCAGCGCCTCCGCGGCGTCCAGCACCAGGTGCCGCACCCGGCCCGACTCCTCGCGCTGCGCCCGCTCGTCCCACCAGCGCGGGATCCCCTCGAGCTCGAGGTGCACGATCCCGTTGTCGGCGAGCATGGCTCGGATTCCGCCGAGCCCGTATGCCGCGAGGGCGGCGGGCAGGTCGTCCGACAGCAGGCCGAAGCCCGAGAAACCGGCATACGACGCGGCCTCGACCCGTTCGCGCAGCGGAAGCGGGCTGCGCAGGTCGGGCCGGTCGGATGCGGCGTCGCCGGCGCTGGTCCAGCACGTCGCCATCAGCTCGTCGGTGGGGGTCGTCATCGGTGCTCGCTTCCGCCTCTCCCGTGGGCCGGCCGCGGCTGCAGACCGACCGCCTCGTAGCACTGGTCGATCAGCCGCATCGTCCTGACCGCATCGGCCGCGTCGGTCCGGGCGGGCACCCCGGTCCGCACCGCCGCGGTGAAGACCTCGAGCTGGTAGGTGTAGGAGGAGCGTCTGCCCAGGCGCTCGGTGCGGCTCCCCTGGCGGGTGGTGACGACGAGCCGGTCGTCGTGGTGCGGGTTGACGAAGTCGGTGATGACCGCTTCCCCGGCGGTGCCGACGAGCCGGTGACTCATCTGGTGGTGGTCGCTCGCCATGTTGCACCCGGCGGTGCCGGTGACGCCGCTCGGAAACTGCAGCTCGACGGTCAGCCACTCGTCGACACCCGGGTGGCCCTGCCGCTCCCCGCCGGTGGCGCTGACCAGCTCGGGCTCGCCGCCGGTGAACGGGGCGAGCATGCGCAGGGAGTGCAGGCCGTAGCAGCCGAGGTCCATCAGCGCTCCTCCGGCGGGCTCGAGAGACCAGCGGGGGTCACCGGGGTCGGGGGCGGGCATGTCCATCACCGTCTCGGCGTGCCGCAGCTCACCGAGCTCGCCGCTGGCGAGGATGGCGTGCAGCCGCGCCACCAGCGGGTGCCAGACATAGTGAAAGCCCTCGAAGAGCTGCCGCCCGGTGCGGTCGGCAGCCGCCGCGACCGCCTCCGCCTCGGCCGCGTTGCTGGCCGAGGGCTTCTCGGTGAACACGTGCTTGCCCGCCGCCAGCGCGGCGACGTTCCACGGTGCGTGCAGGCTGTTGGGCAGCGGGTTGTACACCGCCTCCACGTCAGGGTCGTCGATGACGTCGCGGTAGGACCCGTGCACCTTCTCGACGCCGTGCGCCTCGGCGAACGCTGCGGCGCGGGCGGGCTCCCGGGCCGCCACCGCCACCAGGCGGGTGCCGGTGAGCTTCGCGGGCTTGACGACGGCGAGGTCAGTGATCCGGGCGGCTCCGAGGATGCCCAGCCGCAGAGGTGCCAGGCGGGCATCGCGTCCCGTCCACCGGTGTGCCGACTCGCGTGGCCCCTCCCCGGGGGCGTCGTCACGGTGGGTGCCGGTCACGCGAGTCGGACCTCGTCGACCTGCACGGGTCGGTGCTGCCGCAGCGAGAGGGTGGCGGCCTCTGCAACCAGCGCCACGGCGAGGGCGTCATCGACGGTGCAGGGTGACCTCCGCTGACCGGCAACGACTTCCGTGAACGCCTGGAGCTCGGCGCCGAAGGCACGGCTGAGCCGGTCCATGAAGAAGGCGGCCGGTGGGCCCGCCGGCCACGGCACGTCAGGCTCGAGGTTGCGCAGGGGAGTGGCCTCGCTCCAGCCGGCTGCGACACTGTCGGCCGTGCCGTGCAGCTCCAGCCGCACGTCGTAGCCCCGCGGGTTGTAGCGGGTGTTGGACACCACGGCGGTGGCTCCGTCGTCGAAGGTCAGCATCGTGCTGGCGGTCGCCACGTCGCCGAGGGCGGCGAAGAAGTCGGCCCCCTTTGCGCTCCCGCTGGCATAGACCTCGACGACCTCCCGGCCGGTGACCCACCTGACGGTGTCGAAGTCGTGCACGCTGCAGTCGCGGAAGATCCCGCCGGAGGCCTCGACGTAGGCGCGGGGCGGCGGGGCCGGGTCCAAGGTGGTGGACCGGACCGTGTGCACCCAGCCGAGCTCCCCGGCCTCCACCGCGGCCCGGGCGGCCAGGAACGCGGGGTCGAAACGGCGAGGATACCCAACCTGCACCGGTATGCCGCTGTCGGTGACGTAGCGTGCGATGGCCGCCGCCTCGGCGAGGTCGCCGGACAGCGGCTTCTCGCAGAACACCGGGATCCCGGCGTCGACCCCGGCCGTGATCAGCGCGGTGTGGGCGTTGGTGGCCGCGGCGATGACGATCGCGTCCACCCCGCTGCCGATGAGGCTCTCGGGAGAGTCGGCCACCTGCGCGCCGACCCGCTCCGCGACGGCTTGGGTCGTCGCGGGGACGGCATCCGTGACGACCAGGGACTCGACGGCGGGCAGCCGGGACAGGGTCTCGGCATGGAACGAGCCGATCCTGCCGAGACCGATCAGGCCCAGGCGCATGGTTTCTCCTCGGTCGGGATGGGAGCGGGTGCGAGGTGCGACATCGTCAGCCGAGACCTCCGATGACGTTCTGGTCCCAGTCGATGACCGACCCGGTGACCACGCCGCTGCGGTCGGAGAGCAGGAAGACCACGAAGTCTGCGATCTCGTCGACCTGGCCGAGCTTGCCCATGGGCAGCGCCGCCGCGGCCCGCTGCTCCCAGTCCGCGCTCGCCCCCTGGGCCTGCTGGGTCACCTGCTCGCCGTCGGTGGCCGTCCACCCCATGTTCAGGCCGTTGATCCGGATCCGGTCCCAGCGGTGGGCGTGCGCGGCATTCTTCGTCAGCCCCGCCAGCCCCGCCTTCGCGGCGACGTACGGCGCGAGGAACGCCTGACCGCCGTGGGAGTCGATGGAGAGCACGTTGACGATGGTGCCCGCCTCGCCCCGACGCCTCATGTCGCCGATGGCCGCCTGCATGAGGAAGAACGGAGCTCGGAGGTTGACCGCGATGTGCTCGTCGAACAGCTCGGGGGTGGTGTCGAGCATCGTGCCCCGGGTGGTGATGCCGGCCGCGTTGACCAGCGAGTCGATCCGGCCGTGCCGCTCGATCGTCGCCGCGACGGCCGCCTCCGCCTGCGCCCCGTCGCTGATGTCACTGCGGACGAAGTGGGCGTCGGCTCCGGTGGC
>CALMNV010000215.1 GCA_937873285.1 uncultured Intrasporangium sp.
GCACCTCGGCGTCGTCGAGCCGCAGCACCTGCAGCGCCTGCTCCGGCGTCAGCGCGGCGCCGGCGAGCACGCTGTCTGCGAGCTGCTCGAAAACCAGCATGGGGCTCCTTCAGCGGTGCAACGGGCGGCGTGGATGTCAGCCGGGGGCTTGAACGGCGTTCAGTATGTCTGCTCGATAGGGTCGGCTGTCAATGACCCCCATGACACGACCGGCCCGCGGTCCAGGCCGCCTCTGGCGCGGGGGCGGCCCATGGCCCTGAGCCGGGACCAGGTCGTCGACGCGGCACTGGACGTGCTTTGCCGCTATGGCCTCGCCGACCTGTCGATGCGGCGCCTCGCACGGGAGCTGGGGGTGCAGCCGGGCGCGCTCTACTGGCACGTGGCCAGCAAGCAGGAGCTGCTCGTCGAGGTCGCCGACCGCCTGCTGCGGCAGCGGGTCGTGACCGCGGCCGTGGCGGAGCCGGCTGCCGCGGTCCGGGCCGCGGCGGTCGCCATCCGGGGCGCGCTGCTGCAGGTGCCCGACGCTGCGGACGTCGTCGCATTCGCGTATGCCGTCGACCCGGAGTCCGTCTGGTCGCTGCGGGACCTCTCGCAGCTGCTGCGCCGGCTCGGGCTGGCCGGCGCGGACCACGACGCGGCGATGCAGCTGCTGGTGCACCACGTTCTCGGCTCGGTCACCATCGAGCAGGACCGTCGCCAGGCAGCCGGCCCCGAGGTCGCTCCCGCGGAGGGCGACGGGCGGGCGGCCCGAGAGGCCTTCGAGCTCGGCGTCGACGTCATCCTCCGCGGCGTGCGGCCTGCCGCGGCGCCGTGACAGCCCACGCGGCGCCGTGACAGCTGAGGCAGGGCGTCGGCGCCGCCGGTGCCTGCGGGCCAGCCGGTGCGCCATGCTGGGACGCGTGCGGGCGCGTGCGAGGGAGCCATGGTGGGGAGCGGTGCTGGAAGCGCCTGACCCCCGTGCGCTGGCGGCCTTCTACTCCCAGCTGCTCGGCTGGCCGGTGGCCAGCGAGGAGCCCGGGTGGGTGGCGCTCAAGCCGCCGGACGGCTTCGTCTACCTCGCCTTCCAGCACGCGGACGGCTTCGTGGCGCCGGTGTGGCCACCTGAAGCAGGCCGGCAGCGGATGACGATGCACCTGGACTTCGAGGTCGCGGACCTGACGACATCGGTCACCGACGCCGTCGCGCTCGGGGCCCGCGTCGCCACGCACCAGCCGCAGGCCCACGTCCGGGTGCTGCTCGACCCGGCCGGGCACCCCTTCTGCCTCTACGTGGACACCTCCGCCGGCGACCGCACCTGACCGACGATGTCGAGGAGCCGGCGCCGCAGCAGCTGCCCACGTGTGGAGAAGCCGCGCTGGCGGGCGGCATACTGCGCCCTGCCCTCCGCGGTCTCGACCCGCACGGGCTCGTAGCCGAGCGCGCGCAGGTCATAGGGGGACGCCTGCATGTCGAGCACCCGGATGTCGCGGGCGAGCTCGAAGCAGTCCATGACGAGCTCGCTCGGCACCGCCGGGCTCAGCTTGCAGGCCCAGCTATACAGATCCATTCCGGCATGTAGGCACCCCGGCTGCTCCAGCCCGGCTTGGGTCTGGCGAGTCGGCGTGAGCAGGTTGCGGGGACGCGCCTCGGGCGTGAAGAAGCGGAAGGCGTCGAAGTGGGAGCACGCGAGCTGTGACGCCTCGACGACGGCGTCGGTGCCCTGCCCGCCCAGCCGCAGCGGCCACCGCGCGTGGCGCATCTGCTCCGGCTCGAGCCGGTAGACCATCGCCCACTCGTGCAGCCCGAAGCAGCCGGTGTGCGCCGGGCGGGCCGCGGTCGCCGAGAGCAGCCGGGCGACGAAGGCCACGGTGTCCCCGCGGTCGGCGAGGAACGCCTCCCGGTCCAGCGCGACCGCGCCGTCGTCGTCGGTGGCGTACCACCGCCAGGACGCGTGCGGCGCGGGACCGTCCGGGCCCGCGGCCAGCAGCACGCCC
>CALMNV010000216.1 GCA_937873285.1 uncultured Intrasporangium sp.
CGGCGCGACGAGGACATAGCCCGCCGCCTCGTCGCCGACGTAGGCGATCCGGCCGGGCGGTCCCCAGTCGGAGCCGACGAGCGCCACCCAGTCGGCGAGCATCTCGAGCGGGCTCTCGGCGCCGGCGTGCCCGTTGGAGGGCAGAGTCTGCCAGAAGGTGCACGGCGCGCAGCCGGCAAGCAGATCGGCGACGTGGTCGGGAGTGACCGCCCGCAGGTCAACCATCCGTGCGCACACCTCCGCTCGCCCCCATGCCCCCCATTGTGTCCTTACCGCCGCCGTGACGTGCCGGTGGGTGCGCTCGGCCCGTTGTCGGCCGGGTCGCGAGCATCTCCCGGCGGATGCGTCAGCCGCCGCCGCGGCATACGGCGACTACGCTTCGGGCATGAGTGGTGAGCAGGGCACCTATGTGCAGCCCTCCTTCGAACGCGACACCAACTACATCCAGACGCGGATCACCCTCGACGGGCGGGACGGCTACCCCGTCGAGCCGGGCCGCTACCGCCTCGTGGTCTCGCGCGCCTGCCCGTGGGCCAACCGGGCCATCATCGTGCGCCGGCTGCTCGGGCTCGAGGACGTCCTGTCCATGGGAGTGTGCGGCCCGACCCACGACAAGCGCTCGTGGACCTTCGATCTCGACCCGGACCAGGTCGACCCGGTGCTCGGCATCCCACGGCTGCAGGACGCCTACTTCCGGCGCTTTCCCGGCTATGCGCGTGGCATCACGGTGCCGGCGATCGTCGACATCCCGTCTGGCGCCGTGGTGACCAACGACTTTCGGCAGATCACGGTGGACCTGCAGACCCAGTGGCGCGACTTCCACCGCGACGGTGCACCGGACCTCTATCCGGAGGAGCTGCGCGAGCAGATCGAGGCCATCTCCAAGCCGATCTACACGGAGGTCAACAACGGCGTCTACCGCTGCGGGTTCGCCGGCACGCAGCGGGCCTACGACGCGGCATACGCCCGGCTCTTCGACCGGCTGGACTGGCTCGAGGAGCACCTGCGCACCCGTCGCTACCTCGTGGGCACGACGATCACCGAGGCGGACGTGCGGCTGTTCACGACCCTCGTGCGCTTCGACGCGGTCTACCACGGGCACTTCAAGTGCAACCGGAGCAAGCTCGTCGAGATGCCCTCGCTGTGGGGCTACGCCCGAGACCTGTTCCAGACCCCCGGATTCGGCGACACCGTCGACTTCACGCACATCAAGGCGCACTACTACGTCGTCCACCGAGATATCAACCCCACCGGCATCATCCCGGGGGGCCCCGACCTCTCTGCCTGGGCCGAGCCGCACGGGCGCGAGGCGCTGGGCGGCTCCCCCTTCGGGGA
Organism: uncultured Intrasporangium sp.; assembly: GCA_937873285.1. Taxonomy (GTDB): domain Bacteria; phylum Actinomycetota; class Actinomycetes; order Actinomycetales; family Dermatophilaceae; genus CALMNV01. The sequence goes on from CALMNV010000216.1 coordinate 1,336, forward strand.
GCGGACCGCAGCCGGCCCTGTCCGTGCCGACGAGCGCGTCCCCGCCGAGCACAACCCGGTCCTCGCCGCAGTCGCGGCGTGAGCCCGCGCGGCGACGAAGGGCGCATGGACCTGCGCCGTCGAGCGGCGGGTGACCGAGCCGGTCCTGTCGGCCGGCGCAGGGCGGTCGCCGCGAGCCTCACTCACCCCCGCTTGCGCGAGAAGAGCTCGCGCCGGTCCTCACCGGCAACCTCGGCCAGGAGGTCGAGCACCTCCTGCGAGAGCGCGGACCACGTCGGGTGTGCGCGGGCCGGCGCGACGGTGCACGTGATCTGGTCGGCGTGCACGTCGACGAGGTTCCACGACTGGGGCCCGTCCACCGCGAGCAATGCCCGGCGGGGAGCAGCGGCGTCGTCGACGTAGCTCACCCCGGCCGCGACGAAGACGGGTATGCCGTCGAGGGCACCGAAGGTCGGCGCGTGCAGGTGGCCGCCGAGGATGGCCCGCACGTCACTGCCCCGGACGACGTCGGCCAGCCGCCCCGGGTCGTCGAAGTCGAGCAGCTGCATCAGGGTGGAGCGGTACGCGAGCGGCGGATGGTGCATCACCAGCAGGGTGCCGTGCTCCGCCGGCGTGGCCAGCTGGCCGGAGAGCCAGTCGTACTGCTCGTCCGACAAGCCGCCGGAGTGGTAGCCGGGTCGGCAGGAGTCCAGGCCGAGGATGCGCAGGCCGCGGATCGTCGTCACGGTGTCGAGCGGCGCGTCGCTGTCTGCACCGGTGAGGGCACGGGCCAACGGGCGCCGCTCGTCGTGGTTGCCGGCAACGACGACGAGGGCCGCACCGAGCCGCTGGGCCGCCGGCTCGAGGATGCCGCGGAGCAGCTCGTAGGCCGCTGGGGCCGCCGTGGCCGTCAGGTCGCCCGACACGACGACGGCGTCGATGCGCTCGCCGGAGGCCGCCACCCGCTCCAGGCACTCGCGCAGGCGGGCGGCAGAGTCGATGCGGCCGGCGAAGAGGCCGTCGGCGCGCAGGTGCGGATCGCTGAGGTGCGCGATGACGTGGCTCGGAGCCGGGCGGTCGGGAGACATGCCGCGAGCGTATGCCGCCGGCCCGGTCGACGCGCCCGGTCGACGCGCCGCTTCCGCCCACGCCTCCGGTGGGATCAGTGACGGTCCTGGCAGGAGGGGCACCAGTAGAGCGTCCGCCCGCCGACCTTGTCGGCGCGGATGGCGTGACCGCAGCGCGGGCAGGCCTCGCCGGCGCGCTGGTAGACCGCGAACCGGCGCTCGAAGTAGTCTCCGAGCCGCTCGCCGGTCAGGGAGGCGGTGTAGTCGGACACGGCGTCGCGAGCGAGCAGCCGCTCCGCCTCGACGATGTCGTCGGGCATGGTGACGATCTGCCCGAAGGCCACACCGAGGGGCAGCAGCCGCACGAGGTCGGTCCACAGCGCCTCCCAGGAGGCTCGGGTCAGCGCGCTCCCGGGGGAATACGGGTCGAGGCGATGCCGGTGCAGCACCTCGCACCGATAGACGTTGCCCAGGCCGGCCGCGACGCCTTGGTCGAGGAGCAGCTCGGCGACCGTCCTGCGGCTGCGCCGGAGCCGATCCCACCCCCGGCCTTCCGCCGCATTCGGGTCGAGCGGGTCGGGTCCCAGAGCGGCGACGACCGCGTCCCGGTGCTCCGGCGTCGTCAGCGCGCAGATCAGCGGGCCACGGAGGTCGGCCACATGGTCATCGCCGACGAGGCGCAGCCGGACCCGGCCCACCGGTGGTGCCGCGGGCGCCCCGGCCAGCGGGAGGACGGGAAAGGAGCCGATGAGCCCGAGATGGACGTGGAGGATCTCGGCCTCGACGTCGACGAACAAGTGCTTGCCGTAGGCGCGGGCGTCGAGCACCCTCGCGCCGTCGAGGCGTGCCGCCTCCGCAAAGCGACCCTGCGGGCTGCAGGCCGCGACCGGCCGTCCCCCGAAGGCCCGACGGACGCGTTCGGCGAGGGCATGGATGGTGTGGCCTTCCGGCACGGACCGGTCCCTCAGGCCGGGGCGGCGACGCCCATGAGGGCGAGGATCCGGTGCAGGTCCTCCACCGATGCGAACTCGACGGTGATCTTGCCCTTGCGCTGGCCGAGGGCGATCGCGACACGGGTGTCCAGGCGGTCGGCGAGGCCGGCGGACAGGTCGTCGAGCTGCGGATGCCGCGTGCCGGCGCGCGGCGCGTGGCGACGTGCCGGCTCGTCTCCGAGCGCCACCAGCTCCTCGACCGACCGCACGGAGAGCCCCTCCGCGACGATGCGCTGCGCCATCCGCTCCATCGCCGCGGCGTCGGGGAGGGCGAGCAGCGCGCGCGCGTGCCCGGAGCTCAGCACGCCGGCAGCGACACGGCGCTGCACGAGCGGCGGCAGCCGGAGCAGACGCAGGGTGTTGGAGATCTGCGGCCGCGACCGCCCGATCCGGGCGGCAAGCTCGTCCTGCGAGCACCCGAAGTCGTCGAGCAGCTGGCGGTAGGCGGCCGCCTCCTCGAGGGGGTTGAGCTGGCTGCGGTGCAGGTTCTCCAAGAGGGCGTCCCGCAGCAGAGCGTCGTCGGAGGTCTGGCGCACGATGGCAGGCACCGTCTCGAGCCCGGCCGCCACGGCGGCGCGCCAGCGCCGCTCGCCCATGATGAGCTCGTATGCCGCGCGGCCCGCCTCCGGCTGCCCGGCCGCTGCGCCGTCGGGATCGGACGGGGGCACCGGTCTGACGACGATCGGCTGCAGGACGCCGATTCCTCGCACCGAGTTGACAAGCTCGGCCATCTCGTCCTCGTCGAAGACGGTGCGCGGCTGCCTCGGGTTGGGTCGGATCGAGCCGATCGCGAGTTCCGCGAACTCTGCACCGGGGACCGGCCTGAGCCCGTGCGTCTGGTCCGCGCCTGCTGACGGCTCCGCCGTCGCGCCGGTGACGTCGGGCCAGGCATCCGGGTGTCGGCGGTCCTCCCCCCTTCCAGCCCCTTCTCCGGCGGACCCCGAGGCCGTCGGGAAGAAGACGTCCACCGGTCGGTCGGGGCCACCCGGGGCAGCCGGAATGAGCGCGCCCAATCCGCGTCCGAGGGCTCGGCGCTTCTCCGACATACGGGTCCTCTCGGGAGTTCAGGGGTTCGGCAGTTCAGGGGTGCGCGGTGGTGCCGGGTGGCGCCCGCCGGCGGCTGCCGACCTCGGGCAGTCTAGGCGCGACCCGATCCGGCGGCGAAGCACGAGACGGCATGTCGGCCCTCGTTTCACGTGAAACGAGGGGCCGGCCGCATGTTTCACGTGAAACGCTCGGTCCCCCGCGAGGCGTCCGGCACGTGCCGGACATCCCGCGCAGACATGGTGCCGGGTGGGCTCAGCCGTCCCGCTGAGCGCCGCGGTCGGCGATCTCGGCGGCCGCTTCGAGGTACGCCAGCGCACCGCTGCTCGACGGGTCGTACGTCATCACCGTCTCGCCGAAGCTCGGCGCCTCGGAGATCCGCACGGATCTCGGGATCGTGGTGCGCAGCACCTGATCCGGAAAATGGGCGCGGACCTCGTCCGCCACCTGGGAGGACAGCCGGGTGCGGCCGTCGAACATCGTCATCAGAATGGTCGACACGTGCAGGTCGGAGTTGAGGTGGGACCGGACCAGCTCGATGTTCTGCAGGAGCTGGGACAGCCCCTCCAGCGCGTAGTACTCGCACTGGATCGGAATGAACACCTCCCTGCTGGCCACCAGCGCGTTGACGGTCAGCAGACCGAGGCTGGGTGGGCAGTCCAGCAGCACGTAGTCGAACGGCATACCGCCCTCCCGCGCGGCTGCCACGGCTCGGGCCAGCCGCGACTCCCGTGCCACGAGGGGGACGAGCTCGATCTCCGCGCCGGCCAGGTCGATGGTGGCCGGCGCGCACGACAGCCCGGGCAGCGCCGCGCACGGCTGGACCACGTCGAGCAGCGGAGTCCCTTCGACGAGCACGTCGTAGACCGACGGGACGTCGGCGTGATGGTCGATCCCCAGGGCCGTGCTGGCGTTGCCCTGCGGGTCGAGGTCGACGACGAGCACCTGCAGTCCCGACTGCGCCAAGGCCGCCGCGACGTTGACCGTCGTCGTCGTCTTGCCGACCCCACCCTTCTGGTTCGCGACGGTGAGCAACCGCTGGGCGGCCGGCTTGGGCAGCCGGCGGCCGCTCAGCCGGATGCTCCGCCGGGCGTTGTCGGCAAGCTGGGTGGCCACGGGCGTGTCTGC
>CALMNV010000217.1 GCA_937873285.1 uncultured Intrasporangium sp.
TCAGGGGTGGCCGCCCGTGCTGCGACGTCGAGCAGCAGCGTGGACTTGCCGATGCCTGGCTCCCCCGCCAGCAGGACCACCGCGCCCGGCACCAGTCCGCCACCGAGGACGCGATCGAACTCGGCGACCCCGGTCGGACGGGAAACCGAGGACACCGGGTCGACCTGCGCGATCCGCACCGCTGGCCTGGCGACGGGGACCGCGCTCGTGCGGCCCGGCGCCCCCGGGACACCGGCCGTCCCGCCCATCGAGCCCCATGCCTGACGGCTGGCGCAGCGCCCCACCCACTTCGGTGTGCTCCACCCGCAGTCCGTGCATCGCCAGTCGGAAGAACGTCTCGAGGTCGACCGTGCAGCCATGTCGTGCACCGTAGCGGCGGCGACCGACAGCGCCGACACGCACCTACGATCACCACCCCCGGCCGGGAGGGGCTGGCGAGGCTCGCCGTGCGACCATGGTAGCCATGGAGCCGCTCGTCCCCTACCTTCTCGCGCTCGCGCCCACTGTCGGGGTGGCGGGAATCTTCTACTTCGTCATCAAGAGCATTCTCGAGAGTGACCGCCGAGAGCGTCTTGCGCAGGCGAAGTGGGAGGCGCAGCAGCGCGGCAGCGGCGATCTGGGCGCGTAGCCCGTCCCCGAGCACGGCATTGTCCATCAGAAATGCGGTGAGGGCGATTTCGGAAGCACCGGCGCGGCTGTTACTTTTGCCTTCTGGTGGCGAAATAGTCTCGCCGCCGGACCTTCACCAATACCCCTGATGGAGAATCATGGCACAACGAGTCGAATACATTCTGGTTGACGATCTCGACAAGGGGCCGGCCGCCGAGACAGTGACGTTCTCGCTCGACGGAGCGACTTACGAGATCGACCTGTCGGAGGAGAACGCCCGGCGCCTGCGCGATGACGTGTCGCACTGGGCTGCACATGCCCGGCGCGTCGGTCCCGGCGGCCGGCGGCCGGCAACGGGACGCCGCTCCTCGCCCAAGCGCAATGACCTCGGATCGGTGCGCGACTGGGCGCGCGCCAACGGCCACACCGTCTCGGACCGCGGCCGGATCTCCGCGGAGATCCAGGCCGCCTACGACAAGGCGCACTGAGGGCGGCAGACCCGCACCGAAGTGACCACTCGACGAAGGGGGTGCGGAGCCAACTCCGCGGGGTCAGGGGCCGCGGGGTCAGGGGGCCGAGCCCAGCACTCCGCGTCGAGTGGTCGTTTCCGTGCGGAGCACGACCCGTCCGAGGCGCACGGAAGTGGCCACTCGACGAGGGGGGAAGGCGCGTGCGAGGTGCGGCCCGGGCTCGACCTCTGGCTCCGATCAGGGGTCGAGCGGGTGCGCCGTGACGAGCGAGGCCGCGAGGTCGCCCTCCCCGTCCACCCGGCGCAGCACCTCCCGCATGGTCAGCTGGGCGAAGTGGTGCCCGCCGGCACCGGCCGCCACCTCGTCCCACGTGCGCGGCGCCGCGACGGTCGGCTCCGGCCGCCCACGCAGCGAGTAGGGGCACACCGTCGTCTTGGCCGCGACGTTCTGGCTCCAGTCGAGCAACACCTTGCCCGGCCGCAGCTCCTTGGCCATCTTCCACACCACCCGCTCCGGGTGCTGCTTCGTCAGCTCCTTCGCGAGCTGCTGCACCGTGTCGCGGATCTCGTCGCTGGTGTGCCCTCCCGGCAGCACGGCATACAGCTGCATCCCCTTGCTCCCGCTCGTGACCGGCACGGTCTCCAGCCCGAGACCGCCGAGCCGGTCCCGCACGAGCAGCCCCACCGTCGCACACTCCCGCAGCCCGGTGCCCGGCCCGGGGTCGAGGTCGATGACAAGGCGGTCGGGGTGGCCCGGCACGGCGTCCACGCCCTCGCCGCGGTAGCGCCACTGCGGCACGTGCAGCTCGAGGGAGTTGAGGTTGGCGAAGTAGGTGATGCCGGCGAGGTCGTCGAGGAGGGGGAAGACGGGGTCGCGGCCCGCGCGCCGGACCCAGTCGGGGCAGCCGGCCGGGATGTTCTTCTCGAAGAACGCCGCGTCCCCGACCCCGTGCGGAAAGCGCACCCGGGTGACGGGCCGCCCGGCCAGGTGCGCCAGCAGCACCGGAGCCACGCGCGCGTAGTAGTCGAGGACCTCGGCCTTGGTGGTGCCGGTGGCGGGATACATCACCTTGTCGAGGCTGCTCAGGGACAGCCGTATGCCGCCCACCTGCACTCGCACGCGGGGGGCGTCGGCAGGCGTCACGAGGTGGCGGCTTCCAGGTCGCCGGGCGCCAGGTCGGTGCGCAGCCCCTTGAAGGCCGGCTGGCGCAGGCGTCCCGCGGCCCCGAGGCCGAGCGACTCCACGTCGGCCACAAGCACCGGGCAGACCCACGCGGCCCCAGCGGCGTCGAGCGCCGGCAGCCGCTCCTCGAACGGCGACACCTCGGTGCTCAACGGACCCAGCCGCTCGAGCAGCGCCGCGCCCGCACGGCCGGCCAGGCCCGCCCCGACCCGGCCCACGAAGCGCAGCCCGCCGGGCCCGGGAAGCCCGACCAGCACCGCCCCCAGCCTGCCCCGGCCGGCCCCGGCCGCCTCCGGGCGCCAGCCGCCGATGACGACCGAGACCGACGTGCGATGCGGCGCCTTGAGCCAATGCGACGAGCGCCGGCCCGGCAGGTAGGGGGAGGCGACCCGCTTGCTGACCACCCCTTCGAGCCCCTGCTCCCGGGTGGCCGTGTGCAGCGCCCGGCCGTCGACGAACGTCGGCGGAGTCTGCCAGCGTGGGCCGTCCAGCTCCAGCCGCTCGAGTGTCGCACGGCGGTCCGTCCACGTCCGCTCCAGCAGCGCGGTGCCGTAGAGCCGGAGCAGGTCGAAGGCCATCAGGGTGACGGGCGCCTGCTCGGCGAGCCGGGCGGCGCGCCGTGGGTCGGTGACGTGGAAGCGCTCGGCGAGCGAGGCGAAGGAGGGGCGCCCGTCGCGCAGCACGACGACCTCCCCGTCAAGGGCCATGTCGGCATACTCGGCCCCCAGCCCGGCGAGCTCCGGAAAGGCCACGCTGACGTCCCGCTCGGTGCGGGAGAACAGCCGCAGGGATCCGCCGTGCACGTCGGCGATGACCCGCATGCCGTCCCATTTGACCTCATGGCTCCAGCTCTCGCCGGCGGGAACGGTCCGCGTCGGCATCGCCAGCATGGGTCGCATGGGTGCATTCTTGTGCCCATGCGAGCGATCTGGAAGGGCGCGGTCTCCTTCGGACTCGTCAACGTGCCGGTCCGCCTGTTCTCCGCCACCGAGAATCACGACGTGCAGTTCCGTCAGGTGCACGAGAAGGACGGCGGCCGGATCAAGTATCAGCGGGTGTGCTCCGTCGACGGCGAGGAGGTGCCCTATTCCGACATCGCGAAGGGATACGAGACGGCAGACGGGCAGATGGTCGTGCTCACCGACGAGGATCTCAAGGCGCTGCCGTCGCGCTCGTCCAGGGAGATCGCCATCGAGAAGTTCGTGCCCGCCGAGCAGATCGACCCGCTGCTTTTCGACAAGTCCTATTACCTCGAGCCGGACAAGACGGGGGTCAAGCCCTATGTCCTGCTCCGTGACGCGCTGGCCAAGGCGGACCGCATGGCGCTCGTCACCGTCTCCATCCGCACCCGGATGACGCTGGCCGTCCTACGGGTGCGCGGCGACGTCATCGTGATGCAGACGCTGCTGTGGGCCGACGAGGTGCGTCAGCCGGACTTCGACTCGCTCTCCACGGACACCTCGGCCAACGCCAGGGAGCTGGCCATGGCTGCCTCCCTCGTCGACTCCCTGGCCGGGGACTACGAGCCGGACGAGTTCGAGGACGACTACTCCGAGGCCGTCGAGCACCTCGTCGCCGCCAAGATCGAGGGCGGCGAGGTCACCGAGCCGGCGCGCGTCAAGGGGGAGGAGACCGAGGTGGTCGACCTGCTCGCCGCCCTGCAGAAGAGCGTCGACAAGGCCAAGGCGGCCAAGAAGGACACCAAGAAGAGCAAGGCCAGCTGAGCCCGGGCCGGCGCCGGACCGACGGCGAACGCCGTCCCGGCGGCCGCTAGCGTGACGGTGTGGACGCCGAGGACTGGGATGCCAGGTATGCCGCCGCCGACCTCGTGTGGTCCGCCACACCGAATCTGTGGGTGGAGCAGCTCGTCGCCCCGTTGACGCCCGGCCGGGCGCTCGACATCGCTGCCGGCGAGGGCCGCAACGCGATCTGGCTCGTCGAGCAGGGCTGGACCGCCGTCGCCGCTGACTATTCGGCCGTGGCGGTCGAGCGGGCCGCGCGGCTGGGCCGGGAGCGTCTCGGGGCGGCTGCCGATCGGCTCACCGCGGTCGTGGCCGACGCGACGGCCTCCGCTCCAGGGGTGCCGCCGGCATACGACCTCGTGCTGCTGTGCTATCTGCAGCTGCCCGGGCCCCAGCGCCGGCAGGCGCTCGTCCGCGCCGTCGAGGCCGCCGCCCCGGCAGGTCGGATCCTCGTCATCGCCCATGCCGCCCGCAACCTCGCGGAGGGCTACGGCGGACCGCAGGACCCCTCAGTGCTCTTCGACCCCCAGGACGTCGTGGCGGACCTCGCCGGTATGCCGGTCACGACCGAGCTCGCGCAGGTGCGCGTCCGCACGGTGGAGACGGCCGAGGGATCGAGGGACGCGCTGGACACGGTCGTCGTGCTGCGTCGCGACGGGACGGCACGCGGGTGAGGACGGTGACCATGGCGGGGCTGCAGAGCCGCCTGCGTGCGTTGCCCGGCACCCCTCGGGTGGTCGTCAGCGGCAACCTGTCGGTCCCGTGGGAGGCGGTCCGCGCGCTCGACGCGACGGTCCCGGCATACGTCGTGCACGCCCTCAATGCTCCTCCGGGCCTGCCCGAGCGGGAGGGCGTCACCGCGGAGACCTGCTTCGTCGGGCCCGGGATGCGCCGGCACCCCGGGCTGCGCTACGTGCCCTCACGGCTCTCGCTCGTGCCACTGCTGTTCGCGCGGACCCTGCCCCCCGACGTCGTGCTGCTGCACTGCGCGCCGCCGGTTGACGGGCAGCTGAGCCTCGGGATCGAGGTGAACGTGCTTCCGGCCGCTGTCGAGGCATGCCGGTCCCGGGGCGGGCTGGTCGTGGCCGTGGTCAACCCGCGGATGCCGTACACCTTCGGGGATGCCCAGCTCCCGGTCGAGCACGTGGACCTTGCCGTCGAGGTCGACAGCGCGCTGGCCACCCACGAGCCCGGCACACCCGACGAGGACAGCGCGACCATCGGCGAGCGGGTCGCCGCGATGGTGCGCGACGGGGCGACGCTGCAGCTCGGCATCGGCGCGGTGCCCGACGCCACCCTGGCCGCGCTCGCCGGCCGCCGGGACCTGCGGGTCTGGACCGAGATGTTCTCCGACGGCGTCCTCGCGCTCGACGCGGCAGGCGCGCTCGACGCCGACCATCCGCTGGTCGCGTCCTTCTGCTTCGGCTCGGAGCACCTCTACGCCTGGCTCGACCGCAACCCCAGGGTGCGCATGCTGCGCACGGAGAAGACGAACGACCCTGGCCTCATCGCCCAGCAACGGCGGATGACCTCGGTCAACACGGCGCTCGAGGTCGACCTGTTCGGGCAGGCGAACGCCTCGCGGATCAACGCCCGGATCTACTCCGGCTTCGGCGGCCAGACGGACTTCATCGTCGGGGCCCTGCACTCGCCCGGCGGACAGTCCTTCATCGCCCTGCGCTCGTGGCACCCGCGCGCCGACGTCTCGACGATCGTGCCGCTCGTGGACGAGCCGGTCACCTCCTTCCAGCAGTCGGCGATCGTCACGGAGCAGGGCGTCGCTCCGCTCTGGGGGCACGACGAGCGGACCCAGGCGCACCACATCATCGAGCGTGCTGCCCACCCGCGGGTGCGCGACGACCTGCGCGAGGAGGCGCACGCGCTCGGGCTGCTCTGACCCCGCTGCGACGCGGCCGATAGCCTGCCCGGCATGACCCGGCAGCCGCCCCCCACAGACCTCGGCGATCCTCCGGAGAACCGGCCGCTGCCGGGCGCGCGCCGACCAGGGGCCGGCGCGGACCGCCCCGTCGCCGTGGTGACCGGTGGCACCCGGGGCATCGGGCTCGGGGTCGTCCGCCACCTCGCGAGCACGCATCATGTGGTGGTCGGCGGCCGGCAGGCGTCGTCGGTCGCGGCCGTGGTGGACGAGCTTGCGGACGCCGAGGGCTTCGTCGCGGACCTGTCCGACTGCGGCTCCGGCGGCTCCCTGGAGACCGCGCTCGCGGCCCTGGTGGCGCGCCTGCCACGCGTGGACGTGCTCGTCCACTCGGCGGGCGTGCTGCGCCCGGGCACCGTCGCCGACCTCAGCACGGCCGACTGGCTCGACTCCCTGACCGTCAACGTCGTCGCGGTGGCAGCCGTCACCCGCGTCCTGCTGCCGAGTCTGCGCGCCGCCGAGGGCCTGGTCGTGCTGGTCAACTCCGGCTCCGGTCTGCGGGCGACACCGGCGTCCGGAGCCTACTGCGCGTCGAAGTTCGCGCTGCGCGCGCTCGCGGACAGCCTGCGTGAGGAGGAGCGGGCCCAGGGGGTGCGCGTCACCTCCGTGCACCCCGGCCGCGTCGACACCGACATGCAGCGCGAGCTCGTGGCGTGGGAGGGGGACGACTACGACCCGAGCCGGCACCTGCGGGTCGAGTCGGTCGTGCGCGCGGTCCGCCTCGCGGTCGACGCCTCCGCCGACGCGAGCATCGACACGGTGTCCGTGCGGCCGCGCCGGTAGCCCCCCGGCGCTTCGGCTCAGAGCCGGCCCACCCCGAGCTCCGGCGCGAGGTGCAGCCTGGCGAAGGCCAACGCCTCGGCGAGGTCGACGTCCCGCTGCTCCGCCCCAGCCTTGCGGGTGCTCACCTCGATGACGACGGCACCGTCGAAGGCGGTCTCGGCCAGCAGCTGCAGGACGGCGCCGCACGGCTGGCCCCCCCGCCCGGGCACGAGATGCTCGTCGCGGAAGGACCCGGTGCCGTCGGCAAGGTGCAGATGGGCGAGCCGCGGCCCCAGCGCACCGGCCATCTCCAGCGCGTCCGCGCCCGCCGTCGCCGTGTGCGACAGGTCGAGCGTCACGTGGTCGAAGGGCTGCTCGACCGGGTCCCAGTGCGGCACGTACGCGGCCATCTCGCGCCGGGCGGTCCGCCACGGGAACATGTTCTCTACGGCGAGGTGGATGCCGGTCTCGTGCTCACGCAGCGCGACCCCGTCGACGAACTCGGCGGCATACTCCCGCTGCCAGCGAAACGGCGGGTGCAACACGACGGTCGTGGCACCCAGGTCCTGGGCGAGCTCGATCGAGCGGTCGACCTTGGCCCAGGGGTCGCTGCCCCACACCCGCTGGGTGAGCAGGAGGGTCGGGGCGTGCACGGCCACCACCGGTATGCCGTGCAGCCGCGAGAGTGCGCGCAACGCCCCCGCCTCTTGGGTGACCGGGTCGGTCCACACCATCACCTCGACGGCGTCGTAGCCGAGGCGGGCGGCCGACGCGAAGGCCGTGGCGGCGTTCGCTGGGAAGAGCGACGCGGTCGACAGGCCGATGCGCGCGGTCATGCGCCCATTCTGCGCCCCGCCGCCGGGTCAGGCTCGAGGCGGCGGCGCACCGAAGTGGCCACTCGACCGAGCCTCCCCCGCTGCGAGTGGTCAGCGTGCACGCCACCCGACCGCACCGAAACGGCCACTCGACCGAGTGGGTGGGTGGGTGGGTGGGGTGGGTGGGTGGGTCCGCGCGTCGTGGGCGTCAGGAGGCGATGTGGTCGAGCCGGCGCAGGATCAGGCCCTCACGCAGGGCCCACGGGCAGATGTCGAGGCGCTCGACGCGCAGCAGCTCCATCGCCGCCTCCACGACGAGCGCACCGCCGAGCAGCTGCGGCGCCCGGGTCACCGACACCCCCGGCAGCTGCGTGCGCTGCGCCGCGGACAGGTCGCGGACCCGGCGCACGATGTCGCTGAGGTCCTCCAGAGTGAGCGAGCGCGGCACGTAGGGGCCCTCGGCGCTGGGCGCGGCGCCGGCGATGCGCGCCAGCGACCGGATCGTCTTGGACGTGCCGACGACCCGGTCGGGCGTGCCGGCCTTGAGCAGGGGACGCACCTGCGCGGCCACCGCCGCGCGCAGGTCGGAGCGCACCCGCTTGACCGTCGCCGGCTCCGGCGGGTCGCCGGGAAGCAGCCGCTCGCGGGTGACCCGACCGGCGCCGAGCGGCAGGCTGATCGCGACGTCGGGCTCCTCGTCGATCCCGGCAGCCAGCTCCAGCGACCCACCGCCGATGTCGATGACGAGCAGCCGCCCGCTCGACCAGCCGAACCAGCGACGCACCGCGAGGAACGTCATCCGCGCCTCGTCGGGCCCGGCCAGCACGTCGAGGGTGATGCCCGTCTCGGTGCGCACCCGCTCCAGGATGGCCTCCCCGTTGCCGGCCTCGCGCAGGGCGGAGGTGGCGAACCCGAAGGTGTCCTCGACGCCGTTGTCCTCCGCCAGCTGCCGGCACTCGCCGACGAAGGAGACCAGCCGCTGCGCGCAGCGCTTGTCGACCCGGCCGTCCGGACCGATGCTCTCAGAGAGCCGGAGCTCGATCTTGTGCGAGAACGCGGGCAACGGGTGACCGCCGAGATGCGCGTCGACGACAAGGAAGTGGACCGTGTTGGAGCCGACGTCGATGACACCCAGTCGCATTGGGCGACCATACAAGCCGGCGGACGCTCACTCGGAGCGGCGCTGCAGGGTGAGCGACCCGAGCACGAGGGCCACCAGGATGAAGCCGAGCACCACCCCGAGGCTGCCCAGCACCGGCCCGAGGGGGCTGACGCTCGCCGCGATCTCCTTCATCGCGTCGACGGCATACGACAGCGGCAGCACGTCGGACAGCCAGCGCAGCGGGGTCGGAAGGGCGTCGCGTGGGGTGAGCAGCCCGCAGAGCAGGAACTGAGGCAGGACGAAGGCCGGCATGAACTGCACCGCCTGGAACTCCGTGCGCGCGAAGCCGCTGGCGAGCAGCCCCAGCGCCGTGCCGAGCACCGCGTCGGCGACTGCCACCACGACCAGCAGCGCGACCGGGCCCCTGACGTCCAGGCCACCCACCCAGACCGCGAAGCCGGTTGCCACCAGCGCCTGCACCACGGCGAGGAGCCCGAAGGCCAGGGCATACCCGAGCATGAAGTCGGCCTTGCCGAGCGGGGTCGCGAGCAGCCGCTCGAGCGTGCCGGACTGCCGCTCCCGGAGGGTGGCAACCGAGGTCACGACGAACATGACGACCATGGGGAACACCCCGAGCAGCGCCGGCCCGATGGCGTCGAAGACCGGCGTCCCGGCGTAGATCCAGGCGACCAGCCCGAGGAGCACGCAAGGCACGACGAGGATCAGGGCGATGGTGCGGTGGTCGGTGCGCAGCTGGCGCAGCACGCGGGCTGCGGTGGCGAGGGTGAGGCCCGGGGACATGTCTGACTCCGTCACGCTCGGCCGGGGTCGGCGGTGGCCGCGTCGATGAGGGCGAGGAACGCGGCGTCCGCATCGGTCGTGCCGGTCTCGGCGAGCAGCTGCCCGGGGGTGACGTGGGCGAGGACCCGCCCGAGCCGGAGCAGGACCAGCTCGTCGCACCGGGCGGCCTCGTCCATGACGTGGCTGGAGACGACGAGGGAGTGCCCCTGCCTCGCGAGGTCGCGGAAGAGCCGCCAAAGGTCCCGGCGCAGCACCGGGTCGAGACCCACCGTCGGCTCGTCGAGCACGAGCAGGCTGGGCCGGCCGACGAGGGCGCAGGCGAGCGAGACGCGCGACGCCTGACCGCCGGAGAGGTCGCGCACGAGCTGGCCGGCGTGCGAAGCGAGGTCCGTCTCGTCGACGGTGCGCCGCACCGCCGCAACCAGCGCGTCGCCGCGAAGCCCGACCGCGCGCCCGAAGTAGGCGACGTTCTCGGCAATGGTGAGGTCGGCATAGACGCTCGGCGCCTGGGTGACGTAGCCGACCTCGGCGCGCGCCTGCGCCGACCCGGCGGGTCTGCCCAGCACCTCCACCTCGCCCGACTCGATGACCTG
>CALMNV010000218.1 GCA_937873285.1 uncultured Intrasporangium sp.
ACGCCCGAACCCCGGCGGCGAGCGGCCGGCTCACTGCCATGGCCTTCCTCGTCAGCTACAGCATCGCCTCGGTCGGTCCGCTCGCGATGGGAGTCGTGCGGGACGTCACCGGCGGCCTGCGGCCGGTGTGGCTCGTCCTGGCCACGCTCGGCGTGGCGCAGGCGCTGCTCGCGCTGCGGCTGCGGCCCGACCTGACCAAGGTCGGGTAGCGCGGCCCGGTCCCGTGTGCGACGGCTCAGCAGGCAGGCTGACGCGAGGCAGCCCGAGCTGCAGGCGTGCCGGGCACGCCGGCGAGCGTCGCTGCCGCCGGACAGCGACGGCTGAGCAGGCGGACGCCCCGGAGCGCGAGGTGATGGTCGTCGGTGGGCACGCCGCCGGCCCGCAGCGGGGGTCGAACCGCCGGGCGGGCTCGTCGGGGCGGGGTCAGCCCCAGAAGTCGCCCGAGCCCCATCGGGCGTCGGCACGGGAGGTGGGCTCGGGTCGCTCGGTGACCGTGAAGCGGCCGCGGTAGAACAGCAGCGGTCGGCCGCGCTTCCCGTCCTCGAGGCCGAGCACCCTGCCGAGAACGACGTCGTGGTCACCGGCCTCGTGGACCTCGGTGATGGCGCCGTGGACCCGCATGAGCACGCCTGGCAGGCTCGGCGCACCGTGGGCGGAGCGCTCCCAGTCGAGGCCCTCGTAGCGGCGGCCGGTCGGCGAGCCGAACCGGGCGGCGAGCTCGCGCTGGTCGTGCCGGAGCACGTTGACGCAGAACGCGCCGGTATGCCGCAGCAGCGGCCAGGACCGTCCGGACCGGGACGCGCAGAAGAGCACCAGCGGCGGCTCGAGGGACACGGAGGCGAAGGACTGGCAGGCGAAGCCGACCGGGCGCCCGTCCGGCGACATCCCGGTGACGATGGTCACGCCCGTGGCGAAGTGACCCAGGACCCGGCGCAGCTCGGCAGTCGTGGGCGCTTCGCTCACCCACCGGCCTCCGGCCCGTCGTCCGGCCCGTCGCCCGGCCCGTCGCCCGGCCTGTGCTCCGACGCGCTGCCGGGGGCGCCGTCCTCACTGTCCTCACCGTCGTCACCGCCTTCGCCCAGCGCCTGGACGAGCGCCGCCAGCCGGGACGCCTCCCGGCCCGCCACCGGCCCGTCGGCCTTCTGGATCGCCATGACCGCCAGGGTGTCGGCGTCGGCGAGGTCGAGGCTGACCCACGGCTCGCCCCCGCCGAACTGCACCCGCACGATCTCCGACCAGAGCACCGTGCGGGTCAGCATCAGGTTGCGCACCACCAGCCCCTCTCGGCTGGGCACGGCGACGATGGCGGCGTAGCGGTGCGCGAGCAGGGCGATCACGACCCCGATGGAGAAGAACATGGCCCGGTCGATCGGTCCCCACCGTGACCTGCCGACGACAGCGGGCAGGAAGACGGCCAGGACGGCGAAGAGCACGAGCGCGCCCCACTGGAAGGTCAGCGCCACGGCCCGACCACGTCGCGGCCGGAAGGGGGCGAAGGCCGCCTCGGAGGCGCCGACATGCTCTGGCGGGGTCGGTTGGCCGGAGGAGAGGCGGCGGGGCATCGCGGTCAGAGCCGGCAGGCGGCGATGTCGGTGACGAGGATGGCCCGGGCCCCGAGGTCGTAGAGCTCGTCCATGAGCCGGTTGCGACCGGACCGCGGCACCATGGCCCGGACCGCGACCCACGCGTCGTCCTGCAACGGCGACACCGTGGGCGACTCGAGCCCCGGGGTGAGCGCACACGCCTTGTCGACGAGCTCCCGAGGGCAGTCGTAGTCGAGCATGACGTAGGTGCGGGCCGTGATGACGCCGGTGAGGCGGCGCTCGAGCACCTCGACGGCCTGCTCCTCCCCCGGCCGGTCGCCCCGGATGAGCACCGCCTCGGAGCGCAGGATCGGCTCGCCGAACACCTCCAGCCCCTGTGAGCGCAGCGTGGCGCCGGTCTCGACGACGTCGGCGATGACGTCGGCCACGCCGAGGGTGATCGCCGTCTCGACAGCGCCGTCGAGGCGCACGACGGAGGCCCCGATCCCCCGCCCCGCGAGGTCAGCCTCGACGAGCCCCTGGTAGGACGTGGCGACCCGCTTGCCCACGATCTGCTCCACGCGCGAGACCTGGCCCGGCCGGCCGGCATACCGGAACGTCGAGCCGCCGAAGCCGAGCGCCAGGACCTCGACCGCCTGGGAGCCGGAGTCGAGGAGCAGGTCACGCCCGGTGACCCCCGCGTCGACGGTGCCGGAGCCGACGTAGACGGCGATGTCGCGCGGCCGCAGGTAGAAGAACTCGACGTCGTTGTCGGGGTCGGCGACGACCAGCTCCTTGCTGTCGCGGCGCGTGCGGTAGCCCGCCTCACGGAGCATCTCGACGGTCGCCTCGGACAGGGTGCCCTTGTTGGGCACGGCGATTCGCAGCATTCGGCTTCCTCAGAGGTGGGAGTAGACGTCGTCGAGCGTGATGCCCTTGGCCAGCATGAGCACCTGCAGGTGGTAGAGCAGCTGGCTGATCTCCTCGGCCGTCTCGTCGCTCGACTGGTACTCCGCGGCCATCCAGACCTCGGCAGCCTCCTCGACCACCTTCTTGCCGATGGCGTGGACGCCGGCGTCGAGGGCGACGACGGTGCCCGACCCGGCGGGACGGGTCCGGGCCTTGTCCGCCAGCTCGGCATACAGCTGCTAGAAGCTCTTCACAGGGCCTCAGCCTACGGTGCGGCGAGGAGCCGGCCGTCCGTCGGCTGCCCTCGGCGGCCGGGCCGGCTCGCGCAGCGCGACGGCGGTGGCCACCGCCGCGGTGGCGGCCTCGTGGCCCTTGTCCTCGCTGGACCCGGGCAGCCCCGCGCGGTCGAGCGCCTGCGCCTCGGTGTCGCAGGTGAGCACACCGAAGCCGACCGGGGTGCGGGTGCGCACCGACACCTCGGTGAGCGCCGTCGTGGCGGCGCCGCAGACGTAGTCGAAGTGCGGGGTGCCGCCGCGGATGACGACGCCGAGCGCGACGAGCGCGTCGTAGCGTTCGGCGAGCACCGCGCAGGCCACGCCGAGCTCGAACGCGCCGGGGACGCGCACCACGTCGGAGGTCGTCACCCCGCAGTCCTGCAGCCCGCGGCGAGCGCCGTCGAGCAGGCCCCCCATCACCTCCTCGTGCCACGAGGACGCCACGATGGCGACCCGCAGCCCGGCGCCGTCGACGGTGATGGTGGGTGCTCCGCCTCGCATGTCAGTCCCTCTCTGCCGACGTCATGCCGGCTCTCCGGTCGTGCGGTGCGGGGCCAGGTCGTGGCCCATCCGCTCGCGCTTGGTCGTCAGGTAGCGGGCGTTCTCGGCCACCACCGGGGTGTGCAGCCGCTCGACCGCGACGACGTCGACCCCGTGCTGGCGCAGGGCCGCGACCTTGAGCGGGTTGTTCGTCAGCAGCACGACCCGCGCGGCGCCGAGGTCGTGCAGGACCGCCGCCCCGGCGGCATACTCGCGAGCGTCCACCGGCAGCCCCAGCGCGGTCTGCGCGTCGACGGTGTCCGCGCCCCGGTCCTGCTCCTCGTAGGCCCGCAGCTTGTCGACGAGCCCGACGCCCCGGCCCTCGTGCCCTCCGAGGTAGACCACGACGCCGCCCTCGCGCCCCACCCGGGCCAGCGCGGTCTGCAGCTGCGGCCCGCAGTCGCAGCGCAGCGAGCCGAACGCGTCACCGGTGAGGCACTCGGAGTGCAGCCGGGTCAGGGTCGGCCCCCGGCCGAGGCCGCGCGGGCTGACCAGGGCGACGTGCTCCTCGCCGGTCAGCCGGTCTCGGTAGCCGTATGCCGTGAAGGTGCCGTGCGCGGTGGGGATCCGGGTCGTCGCGAGCCGCTCGACCCGGCCGTGACGCTGCCGCCAGGCGATGAGCGCCTCGATGGTCACGACGGGCAGCCCGTGGCGCGCACCGAGCTCGAGGACGGCGTCGGCGCGCATCATCCGCCCGTCGTCGTGGACCAGCTCCGCGATGACGCCGACCGGGGCGAGCCCGGCGAGCCGCGCCAGGTCGACCGCCGCCTCGGTGTGGCCGGCGCGCGCCAGCACGCCGCCGTCGCGGGCCCGCAGCGGCACGAGGTGGCCGGGCCGGCGCAGGTCGGATGCCGTGGACGCCGGGTCGGCGAGCACCCGGGCGGTGTGGGTCTGGTGGTCGGCCGCGGCCGTCGGGAGCGGCACCAGGATGCTGGGCAGCCCCCAGGCACAGAGCTCGGCGACGGTCATCATCCCGGCCCGCGACACCACCACGTCGGCCACCGCATAGCCGTCGGCCATCGGATCGAGGTAGTCCACCACGTGAATCCTCGGTGGCGAATGGAAGTGACTGAACTCGCCGTAGGTGGCGCGGCCGGTCACCCAGATGAGCGAGCCGGGCCCGGGGCCGCCGGCCTCCCCCCACCCGGCGACCGCGCGATTGATGGCGAGCGCACCCTGGCTTCCGCCCGTGACCAGCACGACCTTCGCCCCGGGCGGGAGCCCGAACAGCCTGCGCGCCTCGGCCGCGCGCTCGGGCGCCGGCGGCACGATGGGATTGCCGGTGTCGAACACCTGGGTCCGGCTGCCGAACCGCAGCAGGCGACGTGCCTCGGGCAGACCGAGATACACGTGGCGCACCCGCCGGCTGAGCCAGCGCGTCGCGAGCCCGGGGTAGGCGTTCTGCTCCTG
>CALMNV010000219.1 GCA_937873285.1 uncultured Intrasporangium sp.
CGTCACGCCGCCCACGGTGGGCACTACGACGAGCACGGTCGCCCGGACGAGGAGGAGCGGGGATGACCGAGCGTCGGCCCACTCGGCAGCAGCGGGCGGTGGCCGAGGGCCTCGCCCGCTCGGGCGACTTCGTCTCGGCGCAGCAGCTGCATGCCCGCCTGCGAGCCGGGGGCGACGCCGTGGGCCTGGCCACCGTCTACCGAGCGCTGCAGTCGATGGCGGAGGCGGGGGACCTCGACGTGCTGCGGACGCCGGAGGGCGAGGCGGTCTACCGCTCCTGCTCGGGCGCCCACCACCACCATCTCGTATGCCGCGACTGCGGGCGCACGGTGGAGGTCGAGGGCCCGGCCGTGGAGCGATGGACCGAGCGGGTGGCCGCGGAGCACGGCTTCTCCGACGTCACGCACACCGTCGAGGTCTACGGCACGTGCGCCGAGTGCTCCGAGCAGGTGCGCTGACGCTCGCTCAGCCTGCGGGTCGGCGTGCGGATGCCGACGCCAGCGCAGCACCCGGCCTGATGAGCTGCCAGCCGACCCCGTAAGGCGTCGGCGCCGCGTCAGGCAGGAGTGGGACGCCCCTGCGCCGGCGGCCTCTCGGGCTCCGGCGGCAGGCCCACCGAGGAGGCTGCCGGCGCGGCGTCGACGGCGCCGCCGTAGCGGCGGTCGCGGGCGGCATACGACTGCAGCGCCTGCCAGAGGTGGCGCCGGTCGAAGTCCGGCCACAGCGTGTCGAGGAAGACGAGCTCGGCGTAGGCCGACTGCCACAGCAGGAAGTTGCTCGTGCGCTGCTCGCCGGAGGAGCGCACGAACAGGTCGACGTCGGGCATGTCCGGCTCGTCGAGGTGGCGCCGGATCGTCCGCTCGTCGATGGCGCCCGGCCGTAGCCTGCCCTCCTTGACCTCGGCCGCTATCCGCTGCACCGCGTCCGCGATCTCGGCGCGGCCGCCGTAGTTGACGCAGAAGTAGAGCGTGAGAC
The DNA here is from genome assembly GCA_937873285.1 of uncultured Intrasporangium sp. GTDB lineage: Bacteria > Actinomycetota > Actinomycetes > Actinomycetales > Dermatophilaceae > CALMNV01. Next base: position 976 of record CALMNV010000219.1, read on the forward strand.
CGGTGTTGTGCCGCGTCAGGTCCTGCGCCGCCTCGAGCTCGGAGATGACCGACCGCCACAGCCGCGGCGCCCGGCCCACCCACCGCATCCGCACCCCCCACTCGTGCAGCTGGTCGCGGCGGCGGCGGATGACATCGCGGTTGAAGCCCATGAGGAAGCGCACCTCGTCGGGCGAGCGCCGCCAGTTCTCGGTGGAGAAGGCGTAGGCCGACAGGTGGCTCACGCCCGCCTCGATGGCCCCGGCGACGACGTCGAGCAGGGCCGCCTCCCCCGCCTCGTGCCCCTTGGTGCGCGGCAGCCCGCGCTGGTTGGCCCAGCGGCCGTTGCCGTCCATGACGATGGCGACGTGCCGAGGCAGCAGCTCGGGCGGTATCCGGGGCGGGGTGGCCCCGCTCGGGTGAGGAAAGGGGCGCGCGGGCGGCGGGGCCGGGGTCATCGGGCACCGCTGTCGGCCCGGTCGACCAGACGCAGCGAGCGCACCCCGCGCTCGAGCTGCCACTGCAGGAAGGCGGCCACCAGGCCGCTGGCCTGGCTGCGGTGTCGCGGCTCGGCGGCATCGGCCACCGACCAGTCGCCCGACAGCAGCCCGGCGAGCAGCTCGAAGGTCTCGGGTGCCGGCGCCGACGAGCCCGGTGGGCGGCACGGGGGGCACACCGCTCCCCCGGACTGCACGGAGAAGGCCCGGTGCGGCCCCGGGGCCCCGCACCGGGCGCAGTCGGAGAAGCTCGGCGCCCAGCCGGCCACCGCCAGCGAGCGCAGCAGGAAGGCGTCGAGCACGAGGGTCGGCTCGTGACCACGCTCGGCGAGCGAGCGCAGCGCCCCGGCGAGCAGGAGGAACTGCTGGGTCTGCGGCTCGTGCTCCTCCGTCAGGGTGATCGCCACCTCGAGCATGGCGGTCGCCGCGGTGTAGGCCGGGTAGTCTCGCGCGATCGCCTCACCGTAGGCGGCGAGCGTCTCGGCCTGGGTGACCGTGTCGAGGTTGCGGCCCTCGTAGCACTGGACGTCGACGACCATGCCCGGCTCGAGCCGGGAGCCGAACCGGGACCGGGTGCGCCGCACCCCCTTGGCCACCGCCCGCACCCGGCCGCGGGTCCTGGTGAGCATCGTGATGATGCGGTCGGCCTCGCCCAGCTTGTGCGTGCGCAGGACGATCGCCTCGTCACGGTAGAGCGGCATACCGACCATTGTTCCCCACCCGGGAGACACGCCGTCGACTCTCGAAAACGCTGGCACACGCGTTCGAGTCGTGGTTGGGTGGAGGCATGGACATCGCACTCCAGGGCTCGCTGCTCGACCTGGCCGACGCGATGGCGCTGGGCGACCTCGGGCGCGGCCTGCGACGAACGACGCTCTCGCACGGGGCGTGGGTGGACGTGCGGCCCGGGTGGCTCTCGGCGGGCGACGAGCTGCTCACCGCGCTGCTCCGCGACGTGCCGTGGCGCGCCGAGCGGCGGCCGATGTACGACCGGGTCGTGACCGTCCCTCGTCTGACCCGGTTCTACTCCGCAGACGAGTCATGGCCCCATCCGATGCTCGCAGAGGCGCGGGACGCCTTGAGCCGGCACTATGCGGCCGAGCTGGGCGAGCCGTTCCGCACCGCCGGCCTGTGCCTCTACCGGGACGGGCGCGACAGCGTGGCCTGGCACGGCGACCGCATCGGCCGCTCCCGCGAGGAGGACACCATGGTCGCCATCCTCTCCCTCGGGTCGGCCCGCACCCTCGCGCTGCGTCCCCGCGACGGAGGTGCCAGCCGCCGCTTTCCCCTTGCCCACGGCGACC
>CALMNV010000220.1 GCA_937873285.1 uncultured Intrasporangium sp.
AGCCGGCGCGCATGGGGTGTTTATCCCTGAACGACGGGCGGCCGGGGTAGCCCGTGCGGTCGTCCCTCTTCTCACAGGACGTCGTGTCCGCCTGATGACACCGCCCGCATGACACCGCCCGAGGGTGCGCGGGCGGGCGCCCCGGATCCACTGGGAGAGGGTGGCCATGGGTCCTTCGGGAGACGAGGAGGTGGGCGGGAGACCGGCCGCGTCAGAGCCTACGCAGGAAGTCCGGGTCGTCATCGGGCCCGCGGGGTCCGGGGGGCCGACCGGAGGGTCCGCGACCTGTCCCACCCGAGCCACCAGGTCCACCCGGCCACCAGCCGGGTCGGGCCGCCGGCCCCCCGTGGGCATCGCTGCGACCCGACACGAGCCACAGCACCGGCCCCAGCACAGGGACCAGCACCACGAGCAGCCAGGCCGGCTTGGTCAGCACGCGCACCAGCCGCCGGTCGGTCTGCAGACAGTCGACGAAGGCATAGATGGTGGCGAAGACCACGGCTGCGAGCAGCAGGACGCGGGACACGGGAGCTCCTCTTGCGTTGGTCTTCCCATTTTGCCACCGACTGGCGAGGCGCTAGCCCAGCTGATCGAACTCCTGGGCGATGGCCGCCCGGTCGGGCTTGCCGGGCCCCCGATGCGGGATGGCGGACAGCACGAGCGCGTGGCGGGGCAGGGCGGCGTCGGGCAGGATGCCACGCAGCCGGTCCCGTAGCGCCCTGGCGGTGACGCGGGACCGCGGGTCGAGCAGCGTCACCGCCGCGCAGACGACCTCCCCCCACTCCGGGTCGGGACGGCCGACGACGACGACGTCGAGCACCTCGGGGACATGGCGGCTGATCGCGTCCTCCACCACGCCCGGCGTGACCTTGAGGCCCCCGCTGATGATCACGTCATCGGCGCGTCCGTCGAGCACCAGCCGACCGTCCTCGAAGTGGCCCAGGTCGTCGGTGCGGAACCACCGGACGCCGTCGCTGTCGGTCGAGAAGGCCGCGGCGCTCAGCTGCGGCTCGCCGAGATAGCCGCGGGCCACCGTGTCGCCCCCGAGCACGACATGGCGGTCGTTGTCCACGTGCACGCGGCTGACGGGAAGCGGTGCCCCGTCGTAGACGCAGCCGCCCGCCGTCTCGCTCATGCCGTAGGTGAGCACGAGCCGCACCCCCGCGGTGGCGGCTCGCTTGCGCATGGCGAGGGGTGTGGCAGCGCCGCCGACGAGCACGGCGTCGAATCCGGCGAGGGCGCGGGCCCCGTCTCGGTCGGCGAGCAGCCGGCCGACTTGGGTCGGCACGAGCGCGGTGTAGCGTCGCCCGGCCTGTGGCATGGCCGCGGCGGCTGTCGTGAAGCCGGAGGCCGTGAAGCCGCACCGACTGTCGACCACGGTGGGTGCGAGACCGGCGACGATGGACCGGACGAGCACCTGCAGACCGGCGATGTGAGCCGCCGGCATGGCGAGCAGCCACGCCCCGGGGCCTCCCAGGGTGTCCGCGGTGGCCCGCGCCGACGCCCGGAGCGCGGCACTCGTCAGGAGGGCTCGCTTGGGGCGCCCCGTCGAGCCGGAGGTCCCGACCGCCACGGCGAGGTCGGTCGGCAGCTCGGCCGGGTCGACCGGTGCCACGACCGGCCGGGCGGAGCCGGCGGCATACGGCAGCAGCGGGTCGCCTCCAGCGAGCGCCCGCTCCAGGTCGGGGAGGATGCGCAGCACGTCGGGGCCGGCGGGCATCGGCAGCGGGCGCGGAAGGCGGTTCATGCCGGGCCGGCCAGGGGGCGGGGCAGCGCAGGCGCTCCGACGCGGCGGGTGCGCCCGGCGAGGGCGACCATGGCCAGCAGCACGAGGGCCACGGCAGGGAAGCCGATGCGCGGGTTGAGCGGCAGGAGGATGCCGAGGGCGCCGCCGAGCACCCACATCACCTGCAGCGTCGTCTCCGACCACGCGAAGACCGACGTACGGACCGACTCGCCCACCTGCCGCTGCACCAGCGCGTCGAGACACACCTTGGCCAGCTGCGCCGACACGCCGAGGACGAGGCCGAGGATGACGAGCGTCCAGGCGCCGTACCACAGGGCGGCGGACACGCAGGCAAGGAGTGCCAGGAGCACGGCGAGCAGGGCCACCCGCTCCGGCGCGTGGTCGTGCAGGAGGTGGCCGAGGACACTTCCCACGACGTTTCCGACCCCGAGCGCGCCGGCGAGGAGGGCCAGGGCGAGCCGGCCGTCCATGCCGTCGACCGGCTGCTCCCGGGCCAGAAAGGCCAGATAGAAGACGAGGAAGCCGGTGAGCAGCCGGGTGCCGCCCGTCGACCAGAGCGCGTGCAGCACGGGCCACGGGATGGACCGGACGCGCGCGCGCATCCGCTCCCGGGCCAGGGACACCGAGATGGGCCGGCGGGCAGCGCCGCCCTGCTCGCCGGGAGCGAGCTCACCGACGGCGGAGTCCACCCGCGCCGGGAGCCGGATCGCCTGCACGGTGGCGGCGACGAAGACGACGAATGCCAGCCGCAGCGCCCACTGCGGCCCGAACGGCAGCACGGCACCGGCGAGCAGTGCCCCCGCCACCGCGCCGACGATGCCGGCTGCAGAGGTGCGAGAGTTGGCCGTCATCAGCGTCATTCCACCGGGGACGAGGCGTGGGACCGCGGCGGCCCGGGTCACGGCATACGTCTTCGAGGCGACGAGGTAGGTCAAGGCCGCAGGAAACAGCCAGTTGCTGCGGCTGGTGACCGCCTCGGCCAGCACCCAGCACAGGAAGGCTCGCAGGGCCACGCTCGAGCCGAGCACCCAGCGCCGGCCGTGGCCGAAGCGGTCGAGCAGGGGCCCGAGGAACGGCGCGACGAGCAGGAACGGCCCCATCGTCACGAGCAGGAACAGCCCCACCTGGCCGCGGGCCTGGGTGGTGGTCGGGGACAGGAAGACGGTGCCCGCGAGG
>CALMNV010000221.1 GCA_937873285.1 uncultured Intrasporangium sp.
GGGACGTGCAGGAGCGAGGCTCGCACCCACCACAGCCTCGTCCAGTCGTCGGTCTCCCAGTGCTCGATGAGCAGCGACCCACGCGGGTCGGCGGCCAGGTTGTCCTCGCGCTGCAGCCGCGATGAGGCTTTCGGCTTCACCCGGTCGATCGGCACGCCCACGTGCCCGTCACCGCTGAGCGCATACACGACCGGCTGCGGGTCCGGCCCCCGCTCGGGATGGATGGTGCACAGCACGCCGTGGACGTGCTCGCGCAGGCGGGACCACCCTGTCTGCTCGGTCAACCTCATCGCGGTGCTCCTCGAGTCGCGGCCAGAGCGTTCGGTCCTAGCCTCACTCATGTCCGCCCCCGCGCACCATCACGCCTTCCTCAACGCGGTCGGTGCCGCCTTGACCCCCGGCCACTGCCCGGACAGGGTGTCCCCATGAACCGCGCCACATGGGTCGATCGCCACGGCCGCAAGATGCCCGACCGGCCAGCCGTCGCCGAGGGGACACAGGTGCACGCGACGTGGGGACAGCTCGCCCGGACCGTCGCCGCGGTGGCCTCCGGGCTGCGCGAGCAGCTCGCGCTCGTGCCCGGGGACCGCGTCGCGATCGTCATGCGCAACCGTCCGGAGTACCTCGAGGCCATGTATGCCGTGTGGCACGCGGGCCTGGTCGTCGTGCCCGTCAACGCGCGGCTGCACCGGGACGAGATCGCCTACATCCTCACTGACAGCGGGACACGGGCAGTCGTCACAGACGACGAGCACGCCGAGGACATCGCGGCCCTCGTGGAGCGCGTCGACACGTTGGAGGCCTCGGTCGTTGCGCCCGGCCCGCAGTGGGACCGCCTCGCGGCTGCGGCCCCGACGGCGCTGGCCGACCCGGCTCCGGATGACCCCGCGTGGCTCTTCTACACCAGCGGCACGACCGGCCGGCCCAAGGGCGCCGTCCTGACCCACCGCAACCTGCTCATGGCCTCGCTGAGCTATTTCGCCGACATCGACGCGGTGTCGGCGACCGAGAGCGTGCTGCACGCCGCGCCGCTCTCGCACGGGTCCGGCCTCTACGGCCTGCCGCACGTCGCCCGTGGTGCGGTGAGCGTGTTTCCCTCACCTGACGGCCTCGGCGGCGCTGAGCTGCTGTCTCTCGTGGCGCGCTGGCCAGGCATGTCGTTCTTCGCCGCGCCAATCATGGTCAAGCGACTCGCGACGGACGCTGCGCTCGTCGCTGGTGACCTGACAGGCCTCAAGACCATCATCTATGGCGGGGCGCCGATGTACCTCGCCGACCTCGAGGCGGCGCTGGCCACCTTCGGTCCGCGACTGGCCCAGATCTATGGGCAGGGGGAGACGCCGATGACCATCACTGCGCTGTCGAAGGCCGACCATGCCGACCGGGACCACCCGCACTGGCGGGAGCGCATGCAGAGCGTCGGCTTTCCCCGCACCGACGTGGAGGTGCGGGTGGTTGACCGGGACGACCGCCAGCTGAGCGCGGGCGAGGTCGGCGAGGTGGTGGTCCGCGGCGACGTCGTGATGGGCGGCTACTGGGGTCAGCCGGAGGCGACGAAGGAGGCGTTGAAGGGCGGCTGGCTGCACACGGGGGACCTCGGCAGCTTCGACGACGACGGATGTCTCACCCTGCGCGACCGGTCGAAGGACCTGATCATCAGCGGCGGCATGAACATCTACCCGCGCGAGGTCGAGGAGGCTCTGCTGACACACCCCCGAGTGACATCCGTCGCGGTCGTCGGCCGACCGGACCCCGAGTGGGGCGAGTCAGTCGTGGCCTTCGTCGTCGTCGACGGACCACGCCCGCCGCTCGAGGAGCTCGATCGCGCCTGCCTGGACCGCATCGCCCGGTTCAAGCGGCCCAAGCAGTATCTGTTCGTGGAGTCCCTGCCGACGAACAACTACGGCAAGGTCTTGAAGCGCTCGCTGCGCGACATGCTGCACCAGGACGACGCTTCGCAGCGTTGAGCGAACCATGAGCGCCCGCGGTATTGCAGGTCATCAAGGCGCTGTGTTGAGTACGGGACAAGGGCCACGCCGGGACTTGTCGACATCTCGTCCGACGCCGAGCGGGCCGCTCCCGAGGAGATGTGTGACTGATGAAGCTCGCCCTCTACCTGCCCACCTTCCGCAACCATGTGACGGTCCAGGAGCTTGCGGACCTCACGGACCTGGCGGAGGAGCTCGACTTCGACTCCGTCTGGACCCTCGACCGCGTCGTGGTGCCCGAGGCCTCGGACCGAGGTGAGCTGCAGTACTCCTTCGGCATGATGAAGGAGTTCCCGCCGCAGCTGCCGGTGCAGTCGAACGGCAAGTGGTTCCAGGGCTGGCCGCTGCTGCCCTGGCTGGCGGCTCGCACCGAGAAGGTCCGCATCGGCATGAGCATCACGGACACGCCGTATCGCTCCCCGGGCGTCTTCGCCGCGGAGTGCGCCACCATCGACCACCTCTCCAACGGTCGCCTCAACGTCGGTATCGGCGCGGGCTGGATGCCTGAGGAGTTCGCCGCGGCCAGCGCCACGCACATCTTTCCTCGGCGCCATGCCCATGTGCGCGAGACCATCGAGGTCTGCCAAGGCATCTGGACGAACGAGACCTTCGAGTACCACGGCGAGTTCGCCGACTTCGACCGCTGCGGCTTCGGACACCAACCGCTGCAGAAGCCGCATCCGCCCATCTACTTCAGTGGCCTGCGTGACCCCAAGCGCTCGGCGAACCGGGTGGCCAAGTACGGCCTGGCCGGGTGGATCGGCATCCAGGACACCCCGCGGGAGCTCAGCGAGTGGCGCACCGCCATCGCGCGCGAGCTCGAGGAGCTCGGCAAGTCGATCGACGATCTCGACATGTGCAGCATGATCTGGTTCACGATCACCGACGAGAAGGTGGACCAGACCGACAACGGCAAGGTCTCCAACATCCTGGTCGGCACGGCCGACCAGATCACCGACATGCTCAAGCGCTACCAGGAGGCGGGCTTGACGATGCCGCTGCTGTGGCCGCCCTTCGCGGACGTGCCGGTGTCGAAGACCCTCGATGACCTGAAGCGGCTCAAGGAGGACATCATGCCGAAGGTGCTGGCCTCCTGAGGTCCGGCGGGTGCGGGGCGAGCGCGTCGAGGACGCGCTCGGCCTCGACCGTCGCCTCGTCGGCGTCGACGTCGGGAGACCCGACCCGGGCCGAGAAGTTCAGGTCGATGAGCACCTCGGTGACGCCCTGGGCGCGCAGGGCGGCGAGGTCGTGGAACACCTGGTCGCGCGTGCCGTGCAGCAGCCTGCGTCCCGGCCCGGGAGCGCGCTCGGCGACGTCGACCAGTGCGCGCACGAGGATGCGGACCTGGTCGGGGTCGCGTCCGACCTCACGAGCGCCCGCGCGGACCACCTTGACGGAGTCGGCGATCCGGCCCAGGTCCTGCCTGCTGCTGCTGATCCAGCCCTGGGCGAGGCGCCCGGCCCGGCGCAGCGCCGCCGGCGCAGCGCCTCCCAGCAGCACCGGGGGATGGGGCACCTGGACGGGTCTCGGTCCGGTGTGCGAGGGCGGGACGGTGTAGAACTCCCCGTCGAACGCCACGGGATCCTGCGTCCAGAGCGCGTGCAGGCACTGCAGGTACTCCTCCATGCGGGGCCCGCGACGTGCGAAGGGAACGCCGGCGGCGGCATACTCGTGTGGCAGCCAGCCGATGCCGAGGCCGACCGTGAGGCGTCCGGCGCTGAGGTGGTCCAGCGTCGTCAGAGACTTGGCCAGCAGGGCCGGCGCGGTGAAGGGAGCGCAGATGGTGGCCGTGCCCAGACGGATGCTCCCGGTGTGGCCTGCCACATAGGCCAACGGGAGCAGTGGGTCGAGCACCGCACGGTACGACGGGTCGTCGGCTGGACGGGCTCCCGGGTTGTGGGCGGGGTCGAGCGACGAGTCGAGGCCGCCCTCCGCGGGACAGAGCAGGCGCTGGAAGGTCCACAGTGACGCGTAGCCGCGGTCCTCGGCCCGCCGGGCGATGCGCACCATCGTGCTGGGAGTGGCCCAGCTGCCCGACACGGGGAGGCCGAAGCCGAGCAGGGGCAGGTCGGAGCTCACGGTGACACCATGCCAGCCCCGCCCGGGTGCGCAGCCTTGCAGGCCAGTGGTGCAGAACCCTGTGCCGGGCCAGCACGTCGAGGCCGAAGTCGCCCTGGGGGTCGCGCCAGACGGTGGGGCCGGCCCATGCGAAGTGGACGTCTCGAGTGCGGAATCGTCGTACGAGGCAAGGGGGGAGTCGCCGTCCGGGACCCGCCCGAAGTGCGTGCCAAGGAGGGCGAGCAGCAGCTCGCGCTGAGAGCCGTGGAGGTCCCGACCCGCGCTGCCCTCGGGCGCCTCGGTGTACTCGACGGCGCGGTGGTCTGCGGTGCCGTATCCCGCGGCATCATCTGTGGCGTCGCGCGCCGGGCTGCCCTCCGGCCACGTCGGCCCGCTCCGGCCACGCAACCGCCTCGCGGCCACCTGCACGTGAGGTGCCGGCGGCCGGCTGGGTCAGGTGGCGGCGTCCACGACAGCCATCATTCCTCGGTCCTCGTGGTCGAGGATGTGGCAGTGGTAGACAGTCCGGCCGCCGAAGTCGGCGACCGGCACCCGCACCCGCACTCGGCCTCGGGCTGGCACGATGACCACGTCGCGCCAGTCCGGCGCCCCGGCTGGGTCGATGCCCTGGCCCTCGATCATCTGCATGGGCCACACGTGCAGATGGAACGGATGGTCGAGCGGGGACGGGTTGGTGATCGTCCACTCCTCGACGGTGCCGAGCCGCAGCCGCTGGTCCACCCGGGCGGCGTCGAACGAGCGGCCGTCGAAGCCGAAGGACATGCCGCCACTACCGCCCATGCCGCCCATGCCGCCCATGCCGCCCATGCCCATGGTGAAGGCGATGGTGCGGCGTGCGGCCACCGGTGCCGCGCGAAGGTCACGTGGCTTCCCGCCCGCCACCGGCCACGCGGCTGGCCCAGCGGGCCCGCTCGCGATCTCCACCCGGGCCAGCTCCACGGCCGGCGATGTCGGCACGCCGCCGGGCATCGTGCCCATGCTTCCACGGTCGTATGCCGCCGTGCGCAGGGTGGACGTGCCGGCTCCCTGGAGCCGGACGAGCAGGTCCGCGCGGTTGCCAGGGGCGAGGACCACGCTCTGCTGCTCCTGCGGTCCGCGCAGCGCCTGGCCGTCGTAGCCGAGGAAACCCCACGTGTGCCCGTCCAGACGGAGGTCGAGGAAGCGGGACGTGCAGGCGTTGACGACCCGCCAGCGTTCCACCGTGCCCCCTCGCGTGGCGAGCCGGGGGAGCCGTGCGCCATTGACGAGCACGAGATCTCCCTCCCGGCCGGCCATCAATGCCTGCATGCCGGCATTGGCAACGGAGCCGTCGGCGGTCAGGGTCGTGTCACTGATGATGAGCACTCGCTCGCGCGTCACTCGGGGCTCGTCGGGCCCGGTGACGATGAGCGCGCCGAAGAGGCCACCGAAGATCTGGTCCGCGACGTGTCCGTGGTGGTGCGGGTGGTACCAGAACGTCCCCACCGGGTGGTCCTTCGGGATGGCGTACTCGTACTGGGCGCGCTGGCCCGGCTGGACCGACCGGAAGATGTTGTCGCCGTTGCCCTGCGGCGAGACGTGCAGGCCATGCGTGTGCAGGTTGGTGACCTGCGTCAGGTCGTTGGTGAGGTTGACTCGCAGGACGTCGCCCGGCCGCACCCGCAGGGTCGGTCCGGGACTGGTGCCGTTGTATCCGAGCGCACTCGTGCGCCGCCCTGCGAGCACCACCCCGCTCGCGGCGCGCAGCTCCACCTCGAGGGAGCCGTTTCGGCTGTCGAGAACGGTCGGTTCGCCCAAGGCCGGACCGGATGCCGTCTCCTGGTTGGCCGGGGCCGATCCCTGGAGCTCGCGCCATGTCCCCACGCCGCCGGCGACGGTGCCGGCGGCGCCGAGCGCGGCGAGCTGCAGTGCTCGGCGCCGGCTCATCTCACCCCTCATCAAGCACCCTCATGCCCTCCCGCAGCTCCGCCTCGGTGATCTCGCCCCGCGCGAAGCGTTCCCGCAGGATCGCCCGTGACCGGTCGTGGCCGGTCTCGGGCCCCACCCCTGCGCGTGGCCCTGGGCCCTGGCCCGGGCCCGCCGCGCGGGCAAGGCCCCAGACGAGTGCTGCCACGCCGGCCAGCAGCAGAATCGCCCAGAACCAGCCGAACCCCATGCCGTACCCGTTCATCACAGCCTCCCTTCATACCATCCGGGGTATATCCTACGCGTCGCCGCGCTGCGCGGATCAGCCGGGCCGGTCGCGCGGGGCGGCGAGCCGCCCCTTAGCGTTTGCCCTGTGTCAGGACGACTTCGCATGGTCGCGGCGCCCCGGTGAGTGGCCCGGGCTCCCGCGCGTGCGGCCTGCTGCTCGGATATGCAGCCGACGCCCTGCTCGGCGACCCCCGCCGTGGGCACCCGGTGGCGGCCTTCGGCCGGCTCGCGCAGGCCTGCGAGCGGGCCACCTACGGGGACAGCAGGTCCCGTGGTGCGGCATATGCCCTCGTGCTCGTCGGGGGTGCGGCGGCCCTCGGCCGGTCGGCGCACCGGGCGGCCCGCGGCTCCACCGTGGCGCAGACGATGCTGACGGCCGCGGCGGCGTGGACGGTGCTCGGCGGCCGCAGCCTGCTGGCGGAGGCGGACGCCATGCGCAGCCTCCTCGACGACGGTGACGTGCCGGGCGCCCGCGCCCGGCTCTCGCACCTGTGCTCCCGCGAGGCCACGGGGCTCGGCTCGGACGAGCTGGCCCGCGCCGCGGTGGAGTCGGTCGCCGAGAACACGTCCGACGCTGTCGTAGCGCCACTCGTGTGGGGCGCGGTGGCGGGCGTGCCGGGCCTGCTCGCCTACCGCGCGGTGAACACCCTCGACGCCATGGTCGGCTACCGCACCCCCCGCTACCTGCGCTTCGGCTGGGCCGCGGCGCGCCTCGACGACGCCGCCAACTGGCTGCCCGCCGGGGTGACCGCCGGCTTGACGGTGCTGGCCGCGCCCCTCGTCGGAGGTGACCCGCGGACCGCGTGGGCCGTGTGGAGGCGGGACGCCGCCGCCCACCCGAGCCCCAACGCGGGCCGAGTGGAGGCCGCGTTCGCCGGTGCCCTCGGCGCCCGGCTCGGTGGTCCCAGCACGTATGCCGGCCGGCTCGAGGACCGCGGCGTGCTGGGCGACGGGCGCAGCGCGGGCGTGCGCGACCTGCCCCGCGCAGCTCGTCTCTCCCGGGTCGTCGGCGCCGCGAGCGCCGTGCTGACCGCGTCGTCGGTGCTGGCGGCGAGCCGGGCCGGCCGCTCGCGCGCACGGGCCTGACCGTGGCGAGGGGGTTGCTCGTCGCCGGCACGGCGTCCGATGCCGGCAAGAGCCTCGTCACCGCGGGGGTGTGCCGCTGGCTTGCCCGCTCGGGCGTCTCGGTCGCGCCGTTCAAGGCGCAGAACATGTCGAACAACTCCATGGTGTGCCCCGACGGCGCCGAGATCGGGCGCG
>CALMNV010000222.1 GCA_937873285.1 uncultured Intrasporangium sp.
CTTCCGCATCTGCATCGCGCCGTGCACGACATGAGCGAAGCCGACTTCGAGATCCACGACATCGAGAGCCTGCGGCCGCACTACGCGCGCACGCTCGGGCACTGGAGCCGCAACTTCGAGGAGAAGCTTCCGCAGGCCGTCGCGGCTTCGGACGAACGCACCGCGCGAATCTGGCGGCTGTACCTTGCCGGATGCGCCCACGCCTTCGAGCAGCGCTGGGTCTCGGTCTACCAGGTGCTGGGCTCGAAGCAGGCGGTGAGCGGGCAGGCGGACCTCGAGCGCATCGCCACTCTCGCCGCCAACGACGACGAGGCGATCGGCTCGGTCGTGGCCGAAGCCGTGGCGCGGGTGGGCCGGAACGGCATCGTGGCCACCGAGGAGTCGGACGCGCTCGGCCTGTCGGTGGAGGTCGTCGACGGGATCGAGTTCGACCACGGCTACACCTCGGCCTACATGGTGACCGACCGGGAGCGGATGGAGGCGGTCTACGACAACCCCGTCATCCTGCTGACCAACAAGAAGATCACCCAGGTGCAGGACATCATGCCCACGGTCGAGGCCGCCCGCCGCGCGGACCGGCCGCTCGTCGTCCTCGCCGAGGACGTCGACGGGCCGGCCCTGCAGCTGCTCGTCGGCGGCAACATGCACAACACGATGCGGTCGGTCGTGGTGCGGGCCCCCGGCTTCGGGCACCGGCGGCTTGCCGAGCTCGAGGACCTCGCCGTGGCCCTGGGCGGGCACGTCGTCGCCGCGGACACGGGCATCGACCTCGGTGAGATCACCCCGCAGCTGCTCGGGTCCTGCGACCGGATCACCATCACGGAGCACGCGACGACGATCGTCGGCGGCCACGGTGACCACCAGCTCGTCGAGGCACGGATCGCCCAGCTGGACAAGCAGCTCCAGCGGGCGAAGATCGAGGCCGATCAGGACAGCCTCCGGTTGCGGCTGGCCCGGCTCTCGGGACGGGTGGCCGTGGTCAACGTCGGGGGCGCCACGAGCGTCGAGCTGAAGGAGCGGATGCTGCGGGTCGAGGACTCGCTCGCGGCTGTGCGCGCCGCGCTGGAGGAGGGCATCGTGGCAGGAGGCGGCACGGCGCTGGTGCAGGCCCGGGACGCGGTGTCCCGCGTCGAGCTCATGGGGGACGCGGCCGTCGGTCGCGAGGTCGTGCGAAAGTCGCTCGTGGAGCCGCTGCGCTGGATCGCCATCAACGCCGGGTACGACGGCGACGAGGTGGTCTCGAGGGTCGCCGGGCTTCCGGTAGGACACGGTTTCGACGCGCTGACCGGCACCTATGGCGACATGGTCACGGCAGGGGTGATGGACCCGCTCAAGGTGACCAGAGCGGCCCTGGAGAGCGCCGCGTCCATTGCCGCACTGCTCATCACCACCGAGACGGCGATCGTCGAGGAGGTGATGGTCAACCCCGGCGCCATCTTCGCGCCGGGCTTCGGTGACCTCGCCGAGGGCATGGTGCGGCCCTCCAACATCTACTGACCCCATGGACACCGCCATCGTCGAGGCCCTCAAGGTCGTCGTCGTGCTCGCCCCTGTCATCGTGCCGCGCCTGCTGCTGGGTCGAGCCCAGCAGCAGGCGCGGCTCGACCTGCTGCTTCCGCACGCCGGCCACGGGCGCAGACCGGTGAGCTGAGGGGCCCCGAGCCGGCGAGCGGCGCCCCGCCTGGAGCCGCCGGATCCGCGGGGCTACCTTCTGGAGGTTGGAACCGATATGTTCCGGTATGCCGCTGGCCACCGCCGACGGCCAGGCACGCCTGTCGCGCCGCCGCCCGCCACCGAGGAAGCTGACCGCTCCAATGCTCTCTCCCCTCCGGAGGCCGGCCCGCCGGTCTGCACCCAGGCGAAAGCGGGCCACCGCGCTGGTCGGTTGGTGCACGGTGGCGCTGCTGGTGCTGCTCGTCGTGTGGGTCAGTGCGGCCACTGCGCCGGTGGTGCCTGTGCCCGCAGCCGCGAGCCAAGCCCAGCAGTCGGTCCCGCGGTCCGCGGCCGCACCCTCCGCCGCGTCCGTGACGGTGCGCCCCACGGTGCCCGCGCCGAGCACCTCATCCGTTGGCCCGAGGGGGACGCGCACGGGAACCTCGTCCACCGGCCCGGACCGGCCGGCTGCGCAGGCGTCGCCGGCCCCGGCGCCTCCGGTGCCCGCGCCGCCGGCCAGGCCAGGGACGGCCCTCGCCGTGCTCGGCTCGCTCCCCGTCAAGGGTCGAGCGCCGATGACCGGCTACGTCCGGGCCGCCTTCGGTCCGTCGTGGTCGGACACCGACCGCAACGGGTGCGATCAGCGCAACGACGTCCTGCGCACCCAGCTGCAGCGCATCACCCTCAAGGCCGGCAGCCGGGGCTGCACCGTCCTGTCCGGCACGCTGACCGACCCGTACACCGGCGGTGTCGTCGCGTTTCGCAGGTCGAGCGCGTCGTCCTCGTCGGTCGAGATCGACCACGTCGTGCCGCTGGCGGACGCCTGGGCCAAGGGGGCCCTCGGGTGGAGCGGCTCCCAGCGCACGGCCTTTGCCAACGACCCGCTCAACCTGCTGGCCGTCGGAGCTCGGGTCAACGCCCAGAAGGGCGCCGGCGACGCCGCCACGTGGCTCCCACCCGCCAAGGGCTACCGCTGCGCGTATGTCGCCCGCCAGGTGGCGGTCAAGGCGAAGTATCGCCTCAGCGTGACCAGCGCCGAGCGCACGGCCATCGCCCGCATCCTCGGCGGCTGCCCGGCCACGGTGCTGCCAGCCGCGCGGGTCGCGCCGCTCGGCGGATGGCCCACCGCTGCGCCGCCGGTCACCGCCGGCCGCCCGTCGCAGGCGAGCCCACGGCCGGCGGCCCCGACGGCCACGCGAGGCGGCATACCGACGCCCGAGGCGGCCTCCCCGCCCGCACCGGGCCGTCCGACGGTGGTGCGGCCCGGGGCCTTCTGCGCCCCCCAGGGCGCCCGCGCAGCGACGAGCAGGGGGACCTCGATGCGGTGCTCCACCAGGGCCGGGGACGTCCGCGCCCGGTGGCGGGCCGCCTGACCCAGCCCGGACCGACTGACCTGGCTCGACCGGACCGACCCGGCCGACCTGGGCAACCGGCCGCCACCCCGGCGACCGAGCATGGCAGGCTCGGCATGCCACCCGGCACACGGCTCGGGCGGCAAGCGCCCGAGCCGACGTTCCACGACAGGAGAAGCGCATGGCGAAGGTCCTGCTCATCCATCACGTGCAGGGGTTGACCGAGGGGGTGCACGCGTTCGGCGACCGGCTGCGCGGCGCGGGGCACACCGTGCACAGCCCCGACCTGTTCGAGGGCGAGCGTCCGGCAAGCGTCGACGAGGGGGTCGCGCTCGTGCGGCGGCTGGGCGCCGCGGTGCTCGACGAGCGCGTCGAGCAGGCGGTGGCCGGCCTCACCGGTGGGCTCGT
>CALMNV010000223.1 GCA_937873285.1 uncultured Intrasporangium sp.
CCGCGACCCCCGCGTTGCCGCCCGTCGCTGGCGCCTGACACCATCTCGCCCATGACTGCCGGCGCCACGACCCTCGCCGCCCTGCGCCATCGGAGCGTCCTCAAAGACAGCGACCTGACGCCCGACGAGCTCCGCGCCCTCCTCGACCTCGCGGCCGAGCTCAAGGCCGCCAAGCGCGCGGGCCGGGAGGAGCGCCGCCTCGTCGGCACGAACATCGCGCTGCTCTTCGAGAAGACCTCCACCCGCACCCGCTGCGCCTTCGAGGTCGCGGCCGCCGACCAGGGGGCGAGCACCACCTACCTCGACCCCACCGGATCGCAGCTCGGGCACAAGGAGTCGGTCAAGGACACCGCCCGGGTGCTCGGTCGCTTCTATGACGGCATCGAGTATCGCGGCGGCGCCCACAGCATCGTCGAGACGCTCGCCTCCCACGCCGGGGTCCCGGTGTGGAACGGCCTCACCGACGACTGGCACCCCACGCAGTCGCTCTGCGACGCCCTGACGATGCGCGAGCACGCCGGAAAGCCGGACACCGAGATCGCCCACGCCTATGTCGGTGACGCGCGCTTCAACACCGGAAACTCCCTGCTCGTCACGGGCGCGATGCTCGGCATGGACGTGCGGGTCGTCGCCCCCCGCTCGCTGTGGCCGGCGCCGCACGTCGTCGCCACGGCGCAGTCGTATGCCGCCCGGTCGGGGGCCCGCGTCACCGTGACCGACGACCTGGCCCTGGGGGTGCGCGGCGTCGACTTCGTGTCCACCGACGTCTGGGTGTCCATGGGGGAGCCCCGCGAGGTGTGGGCGGAGCGGATCGCCGCCCTCACGGCATACCAGGTCAACGCAGGGCTGCTCGATGCCACGGGCAACCCGCAGGTGAGGTTCCTGCACTGCCTGCCCGCCTACCACGACCTCGAGACCGACGTGGGCCGGCAGGTGCACGCGGAGTTCGGGCTCACCGAGCTCGAGGTCACGCACGAGGTCTTCGAGTCCGACGCCTCGGTCGTCTTCGACCAGGCGGAGAACCGTCTCCACACGATCAAGGCGCTGCTCGTCGCCACCCTCGCCGGCGGCTGAGCTCCTGCGCCCGCCGACTCAGCGGGCCGGTGCGGTCGGGCACGGGACGGGGGTCGGCGTCCGCGCCGGCGGAGCCGCGCCGAAGCCCTTCCACCCGGCCCCGAGCACGAGGTCGACGCTGTCGTCGCCGCGTGCTTCGGGCTTGAGCACCGCTCCGGGAACGTGCCGGGCGACGAGCTTGGCGGAGGCCGCCCCGGCCTTGCCGTAGCGGATCTCGGCGGGCGCCGTGACCGAGCGGCGCAGCGGGTCGTTGGCCACCTGCTTGACCTGGAACCCGCGCGAGCGAGCCACCGTCGCGGCCGCCGCCGCCAGCCCGCTGCGGTTGGTCGCGTTGAAGATGCGCAGCGACACGTCGCGGGGGACGAGCTCGGCCCCGGGGAGCACCGTCATGCAGGGCGGTGCCTTGGGAGCCGTGCGCTCGAAGTAGGAGCTCGCGTAGTAGAAGGCGGCGCCGAGCCCGAGCAGGACGAGCAGGATGGTGACGGTGGCCCGCGCCTGGCGCAGGCGCACCCGGCGCCGCCGTTCCCGCTTCTCGTCATCCTGGCTCATCGCACCTCCATCGGGTGTGGGTGCCCGCCCCGTGCCCGTCACTCGACGACGAGGACGCGGGCGTGCAGGACGGGGCGTTGCTGCAGCGCCGCGCGGAGCGCGCGGTGCAGGCCGTCCTCGAGGTAGATGTTGCCCTCCCACTCGACGCAGTGCGGGAAGAGGTCACCGTAGAAGGTCGAGTCGTCGGCGAGCAGCCCCCGCAGGTCGAGGGTGCTCTTGGTCGTCACGAGATCCCCGAGCTGGACCACCCGCGGCGGCACGCTCGACCAGTCCCTGACGCTCACCAGCCCGTGATCGGGATAGGGGCGCGAGTCCCCGACGGCCTTGAAGATCACGCGGCCAGCATAGGGGCTTGCTCTCGGGCCCCCACCGCGGCGAACCGTCACTAGAGTGCCCCCGTGAGCGACGCATCCGAGCCCGGCCAGGCACTGCTCGACGAGATCCGCACCGGCTACACCTTCACCGGACCGGCGCTGCGGCTCGGTGCGGCCGTCGTCGCCGCGACGGCCCATCCCGACGTGCCGGTCGAGGTGCCGCTCGCCTCGCTCAACCGGCACGGGCTCGTCGCCGGCGCGACGGGCACCGGCAAGACGAAGACGCTCCAGCTGATGGCCGAGCAGCTCTCGGACGCCGGGGTGCCGGTCTTCCTCGCCGACCTCAAGGGCGACCTGTCGGGTCTCGCGAGCCCCGGCGAGGGCGGCGCCAAGATCACCGGGCGGGCGGCCGAGGTCGGCATCCCGTGGACGCCCACGGCATACCCCACGGAGTTCTTCGCGCTCG
>CALMNV010000224.1 GCA_937873285.1 uncultured Intrasporangium sp.
GCCGGTGAAGAGGCTGGCGCCCCGGGCGCCCCGCTTGACGGCGACCTGCCGGACGCCACCGCTCAGCAGGGCTGAGACGATGGCGGCCTCCTCTCGTGCGTCGGCCACGTCGGTCACGTCCGCCACGTCGGCCACGTCGGCCGGGGTGCCGGGGCGGACCAGGCCCAGCTCGTCGTCGCCCGCGACGACGACGTCCACCCGGCCGGCAAGGGGCGCGAGCACCGCGGAGGCCCGTTCCCTGCTCCACAGCTGGGAGCGGAAGTTGACGTCGAGGCAGACGAGTATGCCGTCGCGTCGGGCCGCCACGACGGTGTCCGAGACGGCCTCCCGCGCGGAGTCGGACAGGGCGGGCGTGATGCCGGTCAGATGCAGCACCCGAGGCCGGGCAGCGAGCGCGGCGACCAGGTCGTCGGCGTGCAGCGCCGAGCCGGCCGAGCCGGCGCGCCGGTAGTCCACCCGGGCCAGGTCGGCGCTGCGCTGCTCGACGAACATCAGCCCCGTCGGCCGCTCCGGGTCGACCACGGCGTGCGCGGTCTCGACGCCCTCACCGCGCAGGGTGCGCACCACGAGGTCACCGAACCGGTCGGCGCCGACGCGCCCGACCCACCCGACGCGGTGGCCGAGCCGGGCCAGGCCGATGGCGACGTTGGACTCGGCGCCGGCGAGGCGCACGACCCAGCGGCTGCCCTGGGCCAGCAGGCCCTCGCTCCGGAAGGCGACCATGGCCTCGCCGACGGTGAGCACGTCGAGCCTGCCCGGCGGCATACCGGCGAGGCCGGCACCGAAGGCGACGGCGATGGGGTCGCCAGCCTCGCCAGGGTCACCGGGGTCGGCGGCATCGATGACGGCGGGGGGGTCGCCGGTCACGGCTGGCACCGCTGCGCGACGTCGAGGTAGGCCCGGGCGCGCTCCCGCAGGCCGGTGAGGTCGCCGCCCGTGGTCCCCGCTGCCGGTGAGGCGGCGCTGCCGACGAGCGGCCCACCGACTCCCACGGCCACGGCTCCGGCTCGCAGGAACGCCTCCGCCTCGGCCAGCCCGACACCGCCCACGGCGACGAACGGGACGTGCGGGAACGGGTCCCGCAGCGCCGTGAGGTAGGCCGGCCCGCCCAGCGAGGCGGGGAAGAGCTTGACCGCGGCGGCGCCCTCCTCCATGGCGCTGCACGCCTCGGTCGCGGTCAGCGCTCCGGCCAGCACGGGCAGCCCGGCAGCCGCGCCCGCCGCCACGGAGGAGACGACGGCGGGAGTGACGAGGAACTGCGCGCCCGCCTCGGCGGCGTCGGAGACGTGCCGCGGCGTGAGCACGGTGCCGGCGCCGATGAGCGACTCCTGCGGGGCGTGGCTGCGGATCTGCTCGATGGCGCGCAGGGCGCCTGGGGTGGTGAGGGTCACCTCGACGAGCCGCAGGCCCTCCGCCAGGAGAGCGAGGGCGGTCTCGACGGCGGCCGGTCCGTCGGTGCCGCGGATGACCGCCACGATGCGTGACTCGGCGAGCCGGGCCGGGAAGCTGGGCACGGGTGGCACGAGTGGCACGGGTGGCACGGGTGGCACGGGTGGCACGGGTGGCGCAGCAGGCACGGCGCTCACCACTCCGCGAAGGAGCCGTCGGCGTGGCGCCACACCGGCCCGCGCCAGGCGTGCCCGCGCTTGTCGGCCGCCCGGACCACCTGCTCGTCGACCTCGATGCCGAGACCCGGGGCGAGCAGCCGCTCGATGAAGCCGTCGACGAAGCTCAGCGGTGCCGGGTCGACGACATAGTCGAGCACCTCGGCTCCCTGGTTGTAGTGGATGCCGATGCTCTGCTCCTGGATGAGGTAGTTCGAGGTGGCGAAGCCCACCTGCAGGCAGGCGGCGAGGGCGAGCGGCCCCAGCGGGCAGTGCGGGGCCAGCTGCACGTCGTAGACCTCGGCCAGGGCGGCGATCTTGCGCACCTCGGTGATCCCCCCGGCGTGCGAGACGTCGGGCTGGGCGACCGCGATGCCCGCCTGGAGCACCGGCAGGAACTCCTGCCGGCTGTAGAGGCGCTCCCCGGTCGAGACCGGGGTCGTCGTCGAGCGCACGAACTCACCGAGCAGGTGCGAGTTCTCCGGGACGACCGGCTCCTCGAGGAAGAAGGGCCGGTAGGGCTCGAGCAAGGGTGCGACCCGGCGGGCGTTGGCGAGGGTGAACCGGCCGTGGAAGTCGACGGCGACGTCGCCGGAGTGCCCGAGCACCTCCCGGGCCGCGGCGACCCGCTCGACGACCCCGTCGAGCTCGGCGACCGTCGCGACGGGGCTCATCCGGCCGCTGGCGTTCATCTTCACCGCGGTGAGGCCGCCCTCGACCTGCTCCCGGATGTGGTCGGCCACCTCGGCCGGCTCGTCGCCGCCGACCCACCCGTAGACGCGGATCCGGTCGCGCACCGGGCCGCCGAGCAGCTGGTGCACCGGCGCGGCATACCGCTTGCCGGCGATGTCCCACAGCGCCTGGTCCAGGCCCGACACGGCGCTGGCGAGGATCGGTCCCCCGCGGTAGAACGAGCCTTTCGTCATCACCTGCCAGTGGTCCTCGATGCGCAGCGCGTCGCGGCCGAGCAGCAGCTCGCTCAGCTGGTGGACGGCGGTGCGCACCGTCTCGGAGCGGCCCTCGCAGGTCGCTTCGCCCCAGCCGACGAGGCCTCCGGCGGTCTGCACCCGCACGAAGAGCCAGCGCGGCCCGACGAGGAAGGTCTCCACCCGTTCGATGCGCGTGTCCCGGCGGCTCTCGGCCGCCGCGTCGAGGGGGATGTCGAGGGGAACGTCGGTGCCCGTCATCTGCCTGCCTCAGCCCTTCGTCGCGCCGGCGGTGAGCCCCGAGACGACGTACTTCTGCGCGAAGAGCGCGATGGCCATGATCGGCAGCGTCACGACCGTGGAGGCCGCCATCAGGCCGCCCCAGTCGATGCTGGCGTAGCCGACGAAGTCGAAGATCGCCACGGGCAGGGTCTTCGTGCCGGCGCTCGAGAGGACGAGCGCGAACATGAAGTTGTTCCACGAGAAGATGAAGGACAGGATGCCCGCGGTCGCCACGCCGGGCAGCGACAGCGGCAGGGTGATCCGGCGGAAGGCGCCGATCGGGGTGAGCCCGTCGACGAGGGCCGCCTCCTCCAGCTCCTGGGGCAGCCCGTCGAAGTAGCCCATCATGATGTAGACGATGAGCGGCAGCGCGACGAACATGTGGCTGAGCACGAGCACCCCGAAGCCGCCGACCAGGCGCAGGTTGGAGAAGACGTAGTACCACGGCACGAGGAGCGAGACAGCCGGGATGACCCGGGCCATGAGCACGACGAGCGCCGAGCGGCGCATCGCGAACCTGCTCATGGAGTATGCCGCCGGCACCCCGAGCACGAGCGACAGCCCGGTCGAGGCGAAGGCCACCCAGAGGCTGTTGAGGATGAACTGGACGTAGTTGGCCTGCTGCAGCACCTTCGCGTAGTTCTCGAAGGTCGGCGCGAAGACGAGGGCCTTGGTGGGGTCGTAGATGTCGACGTTGGTCTTCAGCGACGCGGCGACCATCCACACCAGCGGCGCGAGGAGCGCGAGGACGACGACGACGAGGGCGACGACGCGGAACGTCCGGAACGGCGTGCGGGCGCGCATCAGCCGATCTCCTTCCGGCGGGAGGTGAGTGCCCACATGGAGCCGATGATGATCAGGAAGAAGAGCATGAGCACGGTCGAGGACACGCCGTACTGGTTGTAGTCGAAGCTGAGCCCGTAGGCGTAGACGTTGAGCGTCTCGACCTCGTTGAACGAGCCGCCGCCCTTGCCCTTCGTGGCGTAGAGGATGTCGAAGGTCTTCAAGGCGTCGATGCCGCGCAGCAGGATCGCGACGACGACGGTGGGCATCAGCAGCGGCAGGGTGACGAAGCGGAAGCGCTGCCAGGCGCTGGCCCCGTCGATGAGGGCCGCCTCGTTGGGCTCGTCGGAGAGCGAGGTGAGCCCGGCGAGCAGGATGAGCACGACCATCGGCGTCCACTGCCACACGTCGATGAGCATCGTCGTCGGCAGCGCGGTCCGCTCCCCCGCGAGCCACGGCTGCGGACCGATGCCGACCCAGCCGAGGACCGTGTTGGCGAGCCCGATGTTGGGGTCGAAGATGAGCCGCCACATCATCCCGACGGCGACGGGGGTGGCGACCAAAGGCATCAGGATGGCCACCCGCACCCACTTCTCGCCCCGGAACGGCCGCCACAGCAGCAGGGCGACCGCCATGCCGAGGAGCACCTCGACGAGGAGGACGACGCCGGTGAAGGCCGCGGTGCGCCCGACCGCGGGCCAGAAGCGGGTCGTGTCGGTCAGCACCTGCACATAGTTGGCGAAGCCGATGAACTGGAAGTCGGCCCGGACCGAGCCCTCCGCGTCGGTCATGCTGAGGTAGACGGTCCACGCGACAGGAAAGACGATGAGGACCGCGACGAAGACCATCGCCGGTGCCGCGAAGAGCCACTTGCGGTGGGCGTTGGCCCACCGTGACCAGCCGCCGGTGGCGGCCGGGGTCGGCAGGGTGCTGGCTGGCATGAGCGTGCTCCAGGTGCGCAGGGGCGGGAGGTATGCCGGGTGGCTGGGCCTGATGGAAGCCGGCCACCCGGCATACGGCGTGCTGGTGCTACTTCTCGGTGTCGAGGAACTTCTGGAAGGCGGTGCTGGCGGCATCCGCCGACGCGGCCGCGTCCTTGCCGGTCACCGTGTCGACGATCGGCTGGCCGACGATCTCACGGGCCTGCGAGACCTTCACCACGACCGGGCGGTCGTAGCCGACGCCGGTCTTCGTGCTCACGGCGATGGCGGCCGCGAGGTCCTTGGGGAAGGTCGCGGTGCCCTTCGGGTCGGCCCACACCGAGGCGCGAGCGCCGGGCACGCCGGCCTCCTGGTTGGCCAGGGTCTGCGCCTTGCTCGTGGCCCACTCGATGAACTTCCACGCGTTGTCCTGGTTCTTCGACGCGTCGTTGACCCCCAGCGCCCACGAGGGCACGTTGTAGGGCTTGGACCCTGCCGGGCCGGCGGGGAAGGGCGCGAAGCCGACGGTGTCCGAGACCTTGGACTTGGCGGGGTCGGTGGCGTTCTTGTAGAGCGAGTCCGCCTCGGTGTAGAAGGCGGCCTTGCCCTGGGTGAAGATCGCCATCGCCTCGGGCCAGCTCATGTCGGTGCTGACGTTCTGCGGGCCGTAGTCCTTGATCAGGCTGCCGTAGAGCGCGTACGCGGCCTTGGCCGGGGCGCTGTTGATCGCGGACTTGCCGCTGCCGTCCACCCAGTCGCCGCCGTAGCTGTAGAGGAAGCTCGAGAACTGGGTGACCGCCGCCGACTTGGCGGTGCGGGCCACGAAGCCGGCGACTCCGGGGTTGGCGGCGGAGATCTTCGCGGCTGCGGCCTTGAGCTCGTCGAGGGTCTTCGGCGGGGCGCTCAGGCCGGCCTTCTGCAGCAGGTCCTTGCGGTAGTAGAGCACCTCCTGCTCGGTGATGATCGGCACGCCGACGACCTTGCCCTCGTAGGTCGTCGAGCCGACCGGACCCGGCTGGAAGTCGGCCCAGTTCCACGTGGAGTCGCTCTTGACCTTGGTGGTGAGGTCGGCGAGGTACTTGTTCTTGGCGAAGAGCTTGCCCTCCTGCAGCGGCCGGTACATCATCACGTCGAGGTCGCCGGCGCCGGCGTTGAGCTTGACGTTGTACTGGTCCGAGAGCTGGTCCTCGCCGAGCTGGGTCAGCTCCACCTTGACGCCGGACTGCTTCTCGAACTCGGGCAGCGCCTTCTTGATGTTCTCCGTCCACACGTGGTTGGCGAGGGTGACCCGCAGGGTGCTGCTGCCCCCGGAGCCTCCTGTGCTCTGCCCGCCACTGCCGCCGCAGGCCGCGAGGCCGAGGGCCGCGGCCATCGCCAGCGAGGTGCCGATAACTGACTGACGCAACACGTCGGTCTCCGTTCCTGTCGTGTCCTGCCGTGTGTGCCGTGTCCTGCCGTGTCCTGCCGTGTGCCGCCGGGGCCCGGCCCCTGTCCGGCCCCTGTCCGGCGCGGTCCGGCGCGGTTCGGCGCTGCCGACCCGTCGTTGGGCCGTCGGCGGGGCGAATCCTTAGATCCGCCTAGAGCGACGATGTTAGAACCACAAATCTGATCTATGCAAGGGATTCCTGACTCTGCGTATGATTTAGCGCATGACGACGACCGGCGCGCCGGGAGTGACCGACCTCCATGCCCAGGTGCTCGACCGACTCGGGCTCGCCATTGCGGGCGGGGAGGTGGCCGCTGGGACGGTCGCCTACATCGACGACCTCGCCGAGCGGTATGCCGTCTCGCGCTCGGTCATCCGCGAGGCGCTGCGCGTCCTGTCGTCGATGGGCATGGTCGCCTCGCGCCGGCGCATCGGCACCGTGGTGCTGCCGGCGCACGACTGGAACGTCTACGACCCGCAGGTGATCCGCTGGCGGCTCGCGTCGTCGACGCGCCTCGCTCAGCTGCGCTCGATCACCGAGCTGCGGGGGGCCGTCGAGCCGGCGGCGGCGCGGCTGGCGGCGGAGCGGGCGACGCCGACGGAGGCGAGCGAGCTCGTCGGGCTCGCGGCCCGGATGTGGGCAGCCGGGCAGGGCGACGACGAGGCGGAGTTCCTCACCCTCGACATCGAGTTCCACCGCCTCGTGCTCGCCAGCTCGGGCAACGAGATGTTCCTCAAGCTGCACGAGCTCGTCGCGGAGGTGCTGACCGGCCGCCACCAGCACGGGCTCATGCCGCACCATCCCGACGCGCAGGCCCTGTCACTGCACGCCGAGGTGGCCCAGGCCGTCCAGCACCGCGACGGCGAGCGCGCCCGCACGGCGATGGCCAGCATCATGGAGCAGGCGATGGAGGAGATGGGCACGATGTGGCGCGCCCCGCAGCCGGCTTCCCGGCATACCACGCAGGACGGCGCTACTCGTTGACGAGGACCGGCACCCCGATCGCCGCCGAGACGGCCCGACCGCGCAGGGCAGCCGGCACGTCGATCGTCACCCGGTGCGCCTCGCCAGCACCAGCACCCCCGGGAGCGGGCGCCGTCGGCTCGGCGTGCCCCTGGCGCGCGGGATCGGGCCGCACGTAGCGCCCGGTGCCGAGGAGCGTCCCCTTCGCGTCGTAGAAGCCGGCCAGCGCCTCGAGCTCGAGCAGGCCGCTCACGTCGCTCGTGATCCGCACCGTCGCGGCGACGCGCCTGCCGTCGAAGGTCAGGTTGTCGAGCACGAAGCGGCCGTCGAAGGGGCCCGGCGCCTGCACGACGCTGCCCGCGGCCGGCCGGAGGGTCGCCAGCGCCGGCAGCACCGGCTCGCCCGTCGCCGCCGACAGCCCGGGCAGCACGGTGCGAGCCGCGTCGGCAAGGGGAGGGGCGGTGTCGGAGCGCGTCACGAGGAGGGAGACGGCGAGTGCCAGCCCGAAGGCTGCCGCCGCGGCGGCCAGGACGAGGATGGTGGTGCGCTTCACGGGGGCCTCTTCACGAGCTCGGTCGATGGCATGGTGGCACGACCGAGGGCCCGGCCGACAGGTGGCCGGGCCCTCGGTCCGCGGGTCACCTCGTGACGCGCAGCGCCTGGCCGACGACGTCGAACAGGTCGGTGTTGTCGAGGCTGCGAGCGAGCCGCTCCGAGCTCGGCCCGTAGGCGAAGAGCGGCACGTCGGCACCGGTGTGGTTGCCGGACAGGTAGGACAGCCACAGGCTCGCCTCCGGCGACCCGTCCTTGACGGAGGCGGGGTCACGCGGGGTGCGGAAGGTGGCCGGGCCGAAGTTGCGGGGGTCGCCCGCGCCGGCGCCGTTGATGATGCCCGTCGAACGGGTCGGGTCCAGCTGGTTGCGGCCCGGCCTGCTGGGCGTCGAGTTGTTCGCCGTGTTGCCGCTGTCGACGTTGCCCGGCGGCGTGGCGGCCTCCGCGTTGGTGAAGGTGCCCTTCTCGATGATGTTGAAGCCGGCGCACTCGTGGTCGGCGGTCACGATGACCAGGGTGTTGCCGTCGCGCTTGGCGAAGTCCATCGCCACCCGCACCGCCTCGTCGAAGGCCTTCATCTCCTGCAGCGTCTGCGCCGCGTCGTTGGCGTGCGAGCGCTTGTCGATGAGCGCGCCCTCGATCTGCAGGTAGAAGCCCTTGCCGTCGGAGCGGCCGGCCTTGCCGCCGTCGAGCAGGCCGATCGCCTTGCGGGTCATCTCGGACAGCGTCGGCTCCTTCGCCTGGGGGGCGGAGGGGTTCGCGATCTTGAACTTCTCCACGGTGAGGTTGCCCTGGTTGAACAGGCCGAACACCTTGGGGCCGTATGCCGAGTTGAGGTCGCGGCGGGTCGCCACCGTCTGCGTCGCGGGCGAGCCGAGCACCTGGTAGCCCTGGTTGCGCAGCGCCTTCTCGTCGGCGGCGTCGAAGCGGGAGAGTCCCCCGCCGAAGATGACGTCGGCCGTGCCGTTGCGCGCGATCTGGTCGGCGATGGGGGTGACCCGGATGTCCGTGGTCGGCAGCTCGGTGCCGGTGACCTCCGTGTCCTGGCAGCTCGAGGCGGAGTAGGACGGCCCCTGGCAGCCACGCGCCAGCGCGTGGCTCATCTGCCCGGCCGGGGTGGCGTCGGTGATCTCCGCGGTCGAGACGTTGCCCGTGCGGTAGCCGGCCCGCTTGGCCAGCTCCATGACGGTCGGGACGACCTTGCCCTTCGCGTCGACCCCGAGCGCCGCGTTGTAGGTCTTGACGCCGGAGGCCCACGCCGTGGCGGCCGAGGCGGAGTCGGTGACGAAGTTCGGTGCGAAGTCGGGCGTGCCGGGCTGACCGGACCGAGGCTGGACGGCATACGTGCTGACCTGGCCGACGACCGGCATCCGCTCCATGACGAGCTTGCCGGCCGGGCCGTAGAACCGCTCGCGGGCGGCCGTGACGTGGGTGCGTCCCATGCCGTCACCGAGCAGGTAGATGACGTTCTTGGCGCGACCGGAGTCGCGGTCGTCCCGGTCCCCTTGGTTGGTGGCGCTGGCGGTGGCCGTGCCGCCGAGCGCGGCGACCACGATGGTCGCGATCGCGATGCTGCGAGTGCTCGCTCTCATGTCTTGCAGTTCCTCCCCAGAGTGCATCCAGTGGGTGCCCAGCAAGGCGCCCACCTCCCACGCTAGGGACGGTGACCCAACTCCGCGAGCCGAGCAGGTGACACGTGCGCCTCGGCACCGTTAACGCACGGGGACACACGCGGCATACGGCACGACATCCACCCTCTTGTCCCCGACCGCGCGGCAGGCTAATCTACAACCAAATGGTTGTAGATCAAGCGCCGCGCCCCTCGGCCGACACCGTCTTCCGCGCCCTGTCGGACCCGACGCGCCGCGACATCCTGCATCGCACCGCGGGTGCCGACCTGTCGGTGACCGAGCTGGCCCGGGCCTATCCGATGAGCTTCGCCGCGGTGCAGAAGCACGTCGCGACACTGCAGGAGACGGG
>CALMNV010000225.1 GCA_937873285.1 uncultured Intrasporangium sp.
TTGAACTTGCGGTGGTCGTTGCGGATGAGGGCGCCCGGCAGGAGGTGGCTCTCGGTCAGCACCTGGAAGCCGTTGCAGATGCCGAGGACCGGAAGGCCGGCACGAGCGGCGGGCACGAGGCGGTCCATCACGGGGGCGAAGCGGGCGATGGCACCGCACCGCAGGTAGTCGCCGTAGGAGAAGCCACCGGGAAGGATGACGGCGTCGACGCCCTTGAGGTCGGCGTCGCCGTGCCAGAGCGGCATGACCTCTCCGCCGCATGCCCGGACCGCACGGGCGGCGTCACGGTCGTCGAGGGAGCCCGGAAACGTGACGACCCCGACCCTCACCGCGTCGTCCCCTCGGCCGGGGCCGCCTCACTGTCTCGCTCCGCCCGGACGGAAACCACGTCCTCGATCACCGGGTTGCTCAGCAGCGTCTGCGCCGCCTCGCGTGCGGCCGCCAGGTGCTCGTCGCTGACGTCACCATCGACGGTCAGCACGAACCGCTTGCCCTGCCGGACGTCGCTGAACGCGGAGAACCCCAGCCGGGGCAACGCGCCGCGCACCGCCTGCCCCTGCGGGTCGAGGATCTCGGGCTTGAGCATGACGTCCACGACGATGCTTCCCATGGGCAAGGCTCTCCAAGGATCGCTGGGCTGGGCTTCCGGGGCCCCAGTCTATCCGGGCCGCTTCGTCGGCCCTCGCCCAACCTCGTCGCGCCCCGTCCAGCCTCGGCGCGCCGTCTGACCTCGTCGCATTAGAGGACGGCGACCGCCGGGGCTCAGCGCGACTGGAGGGCGTCCAGCGCCACGGCCATGGCCGCGGCGACCCGCCAGTCCAGGCGCCACCCGTCGTTCGTCGTCGGCAGCTCCACGAAGTAGGTGTCCTTCAGCCCCATCCTCTTCGTCGAGCTGAGCACCACCGTGCCGTCGCCCGCGCGGAAGTCGAAGTGGAAGAGCCACGGCACGGGCAGGTCACCGACGACCGGCAGGAAGTCCCACACCCGCCGGAGCACCGCGACCTTGGCATTGCGCTCCTGCCCGACGCACGTGAACCCGTCAGGGGTGCCCAGACGCCACGTCGACCGGCCGAGGGAGGCGGCGAAGTCCTTCTTGAACCAGCCGATCGAGCGGCCCGCCGCGTCGGTGATCTCGTAGGTGGCACCGAGATCGATGACCTGACGGGCCTTGAACCCGAAGACCGGCTCGGTCCGCGCGGCGTCGCTGAAGAAGGTGACCTGCTCCTTGAAGGCCATCCGCTTCTGCTCGGCGAAGCACAGCAGGCCCCGCTCGGTGCCCGCCTCGTCGGTCTCGATGACCTCGTAGCGGTTGACCATGAGGGTCAGCTTCTGGCGGACGATGAACCGGGTCGGCCCGGGCGGCAGCTCGCTCATGGGGGACAGCCTCGCACGCCGACCGTGACGGTCAGAAGCGCTCCCCGGTGAGCCGCTCGTAGGCCTCGACGTACTTGGCGCGGGTCTGCTCGACGACCCGGGGGGGCAGCGGCGGCGGCGCCTCACCGCTCGCCCGCGACCAGCCCGACTCGGGGGAGGTGAGCCAGTCCCGCACATACTGCTTGTCGTAGGACGCCTGCGCTCGCCCCGGCTGCCACTGGTCGGCCGGCCAGAAGCGCGACGAGTCGGGGGTGAGGACCTCGTCGGCGAGCACGAGGCCACCCGAGCCGTCCGGCGCGCGCCCGAACTCCACCTTCGTGTCGGCGATGAGTATGCCGCGGTCGGCGGCGATCTCGTTGCCCCGGCGCAGGATCGCACGCGTCAGGTGCGACACCTCCTCGGCCTGCTGAGGGCCGAGCGCGGCCCCGACCTCCGCCGCGGACATGGGCAGGTCGTGCTCGCCGAGAGGGGCCTTCGTCGTCGGCGTGAAGATCGGCTCCGGAAGCCTCGATCCGTCCTGCAGCCCCGGGGGCAGCTCGACGCCGCAGACGGATCCGCTCTGGCGGTACTCCTCGAGCCCGCTCCCCGCAAGGTAGGCGCGCGCGATCGCCTCGACCTTCAGCATGTCCAGGCGGTGCACGATGACCGCCCGGCCGGCCACCGACGTGGGGACGTCCGTCGAGACGACGTGGTTGGGCACGAGGTCGCGCAGCTGGTCGAACCACCACAGTGACAGGCGCGTGAGCACGACCCCCTTGTCGGGGATCGGTGTGTCGAGGACGTGGTCGTAGGCGGAGATCCGGTCGGACGCCACGAGCATCAGCTGGTGCTCGACCGGGCGGCCCGTGCCGTCGAGCGGTGCGTAGAGGTCGCGCACCTTTCCCGAGTAGACGGGGAGGTAACCGGGCAGCTCGACCGCCGAGGTGAAGGTCATGGCGGACAGTCTTGCGCAGGGCCGCATGTCGGCGTTGGCCGACCTCTCGTGACCGGGAGGGTGACGCGCCGGGCCTTCTCAGGTGCGCACGGCGGTCTCGCCCGGCGGCGCCCCGGCATACGCCCATCTGGCGCAGCGGAGAGACGGCCGAGCACGGCGGGGCAGCCCGGCCGCCGCCAGTCCGCGCACGATGAGATGGTTTCCCTGACCGACGTCGCTGCCTGAGAGGAGCCGAGTCTTGGGAGTGGTGCTCCTCGTGCTCGCCGGCACCGTCGGCGTGCTCATCGGGATGGTGGGAGTGGGCGGTGTGCTCCTC
>CALMNV010000226.1 GCA_937873285.1 uncultured Intrasporangium sp.
GCCGCGCTCGCTCGCCCCGCCCCGCTCGCTCGCCCCGCCCCGCTCGCTCGGCCCGCTTGACCCGCTTGACCCGCTTGTCGACCAGCTCCGCTCGGGCGCCTCGTCATGGGAGGGCGATGCCGATGGGCCCAGCACAGACGAGCCTGGCGCCGCCAACGCGGACCGGTGAGCCGGGGAGGAAGTCGCGCGGGAGGTGGTCGGCACGCCACCCACCTCGCGGCGACGCGCCAGGCGGTCGAGGCGAGCGGCATACCCCTGCTCCCCGGAGGCCCCCGGGAGGAGGATCCGGGCACAGATGAGCTCGAGCTGCAGCCTGGGCGTGGTGGCGCCGGTCATCTCGGTCAAGCCGGTGTTGACGATGTCGGCAGCGCGGGACAGCGCCCCCGGGCCGAACGCCGCCTGCTGCACCTGCATGCGCTCGAGCTGGTCCTCCGGCACGCCTCGCAGCACCTGCCCGGCACCCTCCGGCACCGCCGCGACGATGATGAGGTCGCGCAGCCGCTCGAGCAGGTCCTCGACGAAGCGGCGCGGGTCATGGCCGGACTCGATCACCTTGTCCACCTGCCGGAACACCGCCGCGCCGTCGCCGGCGGCGAGCGCGTCGACCGTCGCGTCGAGCAGCTCGCGGTCCGTGAAGCCGAGGAGCGAGACGGCGTAGTCGTAGGTGAGCCCGTCGTCGCCGGAGCCGGCGATGAGCTGGTCGAGCACGGACAGCGAGTCGCGCACCGACCCGCCGCCCGCCCGGGTGACGAAGCTCAGCACGCCCGGCGCGACCCGCACGCCCTCCTGCTCGCACAGGCTCTGCAGGTAGGCCCCGAGCCTGGCGGGGGGCACCAGCCGGAACGGGTAGTGGTGGGTGCGCGAGCGGATCGTGCCGATGACCTTCTCCGGCTCGGTCGTGGCGAAGACGAACTTCACGTGCTCCGGCGGCTCCTCGACCACCTTGAGCAGGGCGTTGAAGCCTTGGCTGCTCACCATGTGGGCCTCGTCGATGATGTAGATCTTGTAGCGGCTCTGCGCCGGGCCATAGCTGGCGCGCTCCCGCAGGTCGCGAGCGTCGTCGACCCCACCGTGGCTGGCCGCGTCGATCTCGACGACGTCGACCGAGCCGGCACCGCCCCGCGCGAGCGCGACACAGGAGTCACACCTGCCACACGGGTCAGGAGTCGGGCCCCGCTCGCAGTTGAGGCAGCGGGCGAGGATCCGGGCGCTCGTCGTCTTGCCGCAGCCGCGCGGCCCCGAGAAGAGGTAGGCGTGGCCCACCCGCCCCATCTGCAGCGCCCGCATGAGCGGCCCGGTGACGTGCTCCTGGCCGATGACGTCGGCGAAGCTCTCGGGCCGGTAGCGGCGGTAGAGGGCGGTGGCCATGACGGGAACCCTAACCGCCGGCACCGACACCGCGGTATGCCGCGCAGCCGCCCCGCCCATCACCCGCCGCCTCCCGGTTCGAGGTAATCGCCAGCCGTATTGAGCCGCCGAATACCTCGAACCGGCTCATGCCCGCTGGTTCGAGGTGATCCGCCGCGGCATACGGTGGCCTTCGCACACCTGGAGGGCTGACATGGGCACCATCACGGTCCTGACCGGAGAGGTCCGCGCGCACGGGGTCGGCAAGGTCATCGACACCACGACCCTGCTGCTGCCGACGGACGTGTCCGCCGACCCGGGCGAGCGCGTCGTGCTGCGCGGCCCCAACGGGGCGGGCAAGACCACCCTGCTGCGCATCCTCGCGGGCCTGCTCGAGCCCAGCACCGGCACGGCGACCATCGGCGGGGCGACCGCGGACGAGCGCGACCCCAGCGTGCGGGCGGCCGTGGCCGCGCTGCTCGGCACGCCGACGACCTACCGCGACCTCACCCTTGTCGACCACCTCGTCCTCGTCGACTCCACGTGGGGCGGCGACCCCGGCACCTCCGACGCCCGTGGCCTGGAGCTGCTGGGGCGGCTGCGCATCGAGCACCTGCACGACCGCTTCCCGCACGAGCTCTCGTCGGGCCAGCAGCAGCTCTTCCGGCTGGCCCTCACCCTGTCCCGGCCGGCATGCGTCCTGCTTCTCGACGAGCCGGAGCAGCGTCTCGACACGAGCAGGCGCGCCACGGTCACCGAGCTGCTGCGCGAGCGCACCGACCGCGGCACCACCCTCGTGATGGCCTCCCATGACCCCTCGCTGAGCGAGGCGCTCGCCGACCGCGTCGTGGATGTCGTGCCGGCCCGATGACCAGGGCCCACGGGCAGCCGCCCGCCCGGGCCACCTCTGGCGTGGTGACGGCCGAGATCGACGACGACGACCTGCTCGGCCAGGCGGACTGGGTCGTGGGCGGCGACGCGGTGCGCCAGGGCCGACGCCAGGCCTGGTATGCCGGCTACGTCGCCCTCCTCAGCGCGTCCGCCTACGGCTTCCCCCTCGCCCAGGCGGTCCTTCGCACCACCGACCCACAGTGGCTGCGCGCCCAGCTCGGCTCACCGGTGGCGCTCGGCACGCTGACGGCCGGCGTCGTCGGCGTGCTCTGGGGCCTCTACCGCGCCGGCGGCTACCGCGGGCCGGTGGTGCCGCCCCTGCCGTGGATCGACCATGTCGTGGCGACCCCGATCGACCGAGCGCGCTCCGTGCGCCGTTGGTGGCGCTTGTCCCTGGGCGGCTCCGTCTTCGCAGGTGCGCTCGCCGGCGCGACCCTCGGCGCTGGGTTCGCCTTCGCGGGAGTCGGGTCCTGGTATGCCGCCGGGCTCGCCACCGTCGCCACTGCCGGCGTCGGCCGGGTGGGCGCCGCGCTCTGGCTGTGGGGACAGGTCCGGTCCTGGCCGGGGCCCGGTCACGGGGTGCGGGTGCTGGTCAGCACCCCCAGCGCGCTGCGGGCCCTGCACGTCGACGCGCTGCGCACCCACGCTGCCAACACCTCGACGGTCAGCGGCTCGGTGCTCGCCGGCAACCTTCGCACCGCACGCCTCCAGCTGGCGAGGCCGGTCCGGCACGCCCGGCAGGCCAGGCTGCGCGCCGGTCGACCGATCCCCGTGCTGGTCCGGCGCGACCTGCTCGGGCTGCGCAGGGTCCCCGGCAGCTGGTGGGCCGGGCTGTTCTTCACCGCGCTCGGCAGCACCGTGCTCGGCTGGGCGCTCACCCAGCCTGCCGCTCCGGCCCTCTCCGTCACGGTCGGGCTGCTGCTGGCCTACCTCGGCTACGGCTCGTGGGCAGAGGGGCTGCGCCTGCAGGCGGACAACGTGGGCACGCCCTCCTTGCTCGGCACGAGCCCACGAGAGGAGGTGGCCGCGCACCTGGTCGTGCCGACCACTCTGACCAGCGTCACGCTGGCGGTCGCGCTGCTCGTCGCCGCGCTCACCGGGTCGGTGCCGCCCGCGAGCGTGGGACCGGCCGTCGGCACCGCCACGACGCTCGTGGCGCTCCTCGCCGGCGGTCATCTGCTGGCGGCCTTCCGCGGCTCGCCCCCGGCGCTCAGCCTGCGGCCCGGGTCGGGGCCGATGATGCTCGTCGCGTGGTATGCCCGGGCCGGCCTCGTCGTGCTCGTCGTCGGCACCGTGGCCGCGGCGCTGGTGCGTTCGTCGCCCACCTCGCTTCCGTGGGCCGCGGCGCTCTCGGCCGCCGTCGTCGCGTGGGGCCTGTCCCAGGTGGACCGGCTGGCGTCCGAGCACCGCGTGTGACGGCTCGTCGCGACGCCTCTCCGCGAGCCGCGCGGGCGTCCGAGCACCGCGTGTGACGGCTCGTCGCGACGCCTCTCCGCGAGCCGCGCGATGGCCGCCGCGCCGACCTCAGGCCGCTGCGGGCTTGCGGACCGCGGGAAGCACGACGAGCGCGAGGCCGGCCACCGCCCCGACGACGAGCAGCGAGCGCAGCACCCCGACGCGGTCGCCGAGGAAGCCCAAGAGCGGTGGGCCGGCGAGGAACGCGGTGTAGCCGAGGGTCGACACGACGCTCATCCGGGCCGCGGCGCGGCGCGGGTCGTCGGCAGCCGCGCTCATCCCCACGGGGAAGCCCAGGCTGGCCCCGACACCCCAGACCGCCGCACCGACGAGGGCCAGCACGGGGCCGCCGAAGACGACGAGGAGGCAGCCGACGACGGACGCGACGAAGAGCCACCGCAGGACGGGCACCCGTCCACGCGCGTCGAGCAGACGTGTGCCGACCAGGCGCCCTGCAGTCATCGCGGCGAGGAACACGGCGAAGCCGAGCACCCCGACCCAGCGCGGCAAGGCATAGCCCTCGGAGAGCGCCACGGCGACCCAGTCGTTGGCCGTCCCCTCGGTGAACGCGGCGGCGAGCACGACGACTCCGATGAGCAGGGTCCGAGGCTCACGCCACGCTGCCGCGATGCCCGCCTCGCCGCGCACCTCGTCGCCGTGCTCGTCGACCTCCACGGAGCGCGGCAGGAAGGCGCGCAGGAACCACGGGGCCACGGCGGCGAGGAGCAGCGCGGTGGCGAGCAGGTGGGTCCCGACGGCGACCCCGAGGTAGGACAGCCCGGAGCCGACCAACGCGCTGACCACGGTGCCACCGCTGAAGGCCGCGTGGAAGTGCGGCATGATCGAGCGCTCGAGGAGCCGCTCGACGGAGGCTCCCTCGAGGTTCATCGCCACGTCGAAGGAGCCGGTGCCGAGGCCGACGAACAGCA
>CALMNV010000227.1 GCA_937873285.1 uncultured Intrasporangium sp.
TGCCTACGTCACCCGACTGCGCGACCTCGCTGAGGCCGAGCGCTTTGTCGCAGGAGGAGTGCCGCTCGTGGTCGGGGTCAGCTTCACCGCGAACGAGCTCGACGGGGCCGGCTACGACACCAACGGCCACCTGCTGACCATCGTCGGCTTCACGAGCGACGGCGATGTCATCTGCAACGACCCGAACTCACACCGGATCGCGAGCAACGAGCAGGTGCGGGCGGTCTTCCGGCGTGACCAGTTCGAGCGGGTGTGGCTGCGGGGCGGTGCGGGTCTGACCTACGTCATGCACCCGCCCAGCCATCGCCTTCCCGAGCCGCCAGCCCAGGCCAACTGGGCCTGAAGCACCGGGGTCACCCGTCGGTGGCCGGGTCGGCCGGGTCGGCCGGGTTGGCGCTGTGCCGGCCGGCTCGGCGCCACGCCGGCGCTTTGTCGGTGGCGCCCGGCACACTGGGCGCATGCCTGTCACGACGCCTGCCGGGTGGCCGACCGGGGTGCCACCCGCGCACACCCCGGGCTGGGAGGACCGCGCCGTCCTCTGGCTTCTCGACCAGTGCCCGCCGGACTACCGGTCGTATGCCGGGTGGCGCCGTCACCCGGTCGCTCTCGCTTGGCTCGCCGTGCGGCATGTCGACGGTCAGGCGGCGGCCCTGCGGCAGGCGTGGAGGGAGGCCCGCGTCGCGCTGGGGCCGCACGTCCCGCCGGAGGCGCTCGGCGAGATCCTGCACGAGGTGGAGGCCGAGGGGCTGCGGCTCGTCGGCGCGGCGCGGGCGGCCCGGCTCGTCTCGGAGGCGCTGGAGGGCAAGGTCTTCGCGCCTCGCCTGTGACGAGGGCGCCCCCGGCCGTCGCGGTCGGCACCCGCCACCATCCCGTCAGGCCGGCAGCCGCCGCAATGGGGGCGCCCGCGCGGCACGACGTAGACTCGACAGACCATGTGCGACCACCCGACGGAGGCAGCGTGAGCCTGCTGGAGACCATCACCAGCCCGGCGGAGCTGCGGGCCCTGCCCGTCTCGCGGCTGCCGGTCCTCGCCGAGGAGATCCGCGCCTTCCTCGTCGCCGAGGTCTCCAAGACGGGCGGTCACCTCGGCCCGAACCTCGGCGTCGTCGAGCTCACGCTGGCCCTGCACCGCGTCTTCGACTCGCCGCGCGACACCCTCGTGTTCGACACCGGGCACCAGGCCTACGTGCACAAGCTGCTCACCGGACGCCACGACTTCAGCGGGCTGAAGAAGTGCGGTGGCTTTTCCGGCTATCCCAGCCGTTCTTAGTCCGAGCACGACGTCGACGAGAACTCCGACGCCTCCACGTCGCTGTCCTGGGCAGACGGCATCGCCAAGGGCCGGCGGCTGCGGGGCGAGGCGGGGCGGCATACGGTCGCGGTCATCGGTGACGGCGCGCTGACGGGGGGCATGGCGTGGGAGGCGATCAACAACATCGCCGTCGACAAGGACCTGCCGCTCGTCATCGTCGTCAACGACAACGAGCGCTCCTACGCGCGCACCATCGGGGGGCTCGCCGACCACCTCGCCACGCTGCGCACCACGCAGGGCTACGAGCGGGTCCTCGACTGGGGCAGGCGCTCGCTCGCGCGCACCCCGGTCGTCGGTGGGGCGATGTTCGAGACCCTGCACGGGGTCAAGAAGGGCCTGAAGGACATCGTCGCGCCGCAGGGCATGTTCGAGGACCTCGGGCTGAAGTATCTCGGGCCCGTCGACGGGCACGACGAGCAGGCCATCGAGCGGGCCCTTCGCAACGCCAAGGAGTTCGGCGGCCCGGTCCTCGTCCACGTCATCACCCAGAAGGGCCGAGGCTACCGGCCGGCGCTCGAGGACGTCGCCGACCAGTTCCACGGCGTCGGCAAGTTCAACCCCGAGACCGGGCTGCCCTTCGAGGTGGCCGGGCGCATCTGGACCGACGAGTTCAACGACGAGATGGTCGCCGTCGGCAGCGAGCGCGACGACGTCGTCGCCATCACCGCGGCCATGCTCATCCCGGTCGGGCTCGACGGCTTCGCCGCCGCCCACCCCGATCGCGTCTTCGACGTCGGTATCGCCGAGCAGCACGCCGTGACGATGGCCTCCGGCCTGGCGTATGCCGGCCTGCACCCGGTGGTCGCCGTCTACGCGACCTTCCTCAACCGCGCGTTCGACCAGCTGCTGATGGACTGCTCGCTGCACCGGGCCGGCGTCACCTTCGTGCTCGACCGGGCCGGCATCACCGGCAGTGACGGGGCCTCGCACAACGGCATGTGGGACATGGCTCTGCTGTCCATCGTGCCGGGGCTGCGCCTCGCAGCGCCGCGCGACGGTGCCCAGGTGCGCGCCCTGCTGCGTGAGGCGCTCGACGTCGACGACGGGCCCACCGTGCTGCGCTTCCCCAAGGGCGACGTGGCCGATCCGGTCGCGAGCGTGCGCCGGCACCGCGACGTCGACGTCCTCTTCGAGACGCGGGAGGACGCGGTGGACGCGCTGCTCGTCGGCGTCGGCGCCTTCGCGTGGCTGGCGCGCGACGTCGGAGAGAAGCTGGCCGCGCAGGGTGTGTCGGTCCGCGTCATCGACCCTCGCTGGGTGCTGCCGGTCGACGACACGGTCATCGAGCTGGCGGGGCGGGCGTCGGCCGTGGCCGTCATCGAGGACAACCTCGTGACCAGCGGCGTCGGCAGCGCCGTGACCGCCGCGCTGCGCGAGGCGGGTGTTGCCGCCCCGGTGCACCAGTACGGCATACCAAAGAGGTTCCTGCACCACGCCTCCCGCGGGCAGCTGCTGGAGGAGCTCGGGCTCACCGCCGACTCGGTCTTCGCCGACCTGCATCCGCGACTGTCCTGAGCCGCCCGAGCCTCCCCGAGCCGCCCGAACCTCCCCAGCCGGCTCGCGGCCCTCAGGCCGGTCGGAGCAGTCGACGCAGCCGGAGGGCGAGCTGGATCTCCAGTGCCGCCGCCGGGCGCTGCCAGTCGGGCCCGAGCAGGGCGGAGAGCCGCTCGAGGCGCTGCGAGACGGTGTTGACGTGCACGTGCAGCGCCGTCGCCGTATGCCGCGGGCTCGAGCCGGCGGCGAAGTACGCGCTCAGCGTCTCCAGCAGCTCGATGCCGCGGCGCTCGTCATAGGCGAGGACAGGACCGAGCACCCTGCGCACGTAGTCGCTGACATCCGGCTGCGAGCCGACGATGAGGCCGGCGAAGCCGAGCTCGGTGGCCGCGGCCCCGGTCCCGCGGTGCCCGAGGGCGATCAGGGCGGCGACGGTGCGGGTCCCCTCCTGCAAGGACGCCGGCAGCTGCCCCACGTCGCTCATGGGTCCGACGCCGGCGACCGTGACGAGGCCGCGACGCCCCAGCCGGGCGGCCACGGACTTGGCGAGCCGGTCTGGCTCCGTGCCCGGCACGAGCGCGACGATGTCCCCGTCGTGGGCGCCGACGATCGATCCGTCGCCGGTCGCCGTCCCCGCCGCCAGGAGCACG
>CALMNV010000228.1 GCA_937873285.1 uncultured Intrasporangium sp.
GCGCTTCTCTTTGTCGTCCTTCCTCGCGGGTGCCATCACCGCGGGGACACTGGTGGCCGTGCCGGCCTCGGCCGCGGTGCTCGCGGCTGGGGACCAGAGGCCCACGGCCTACGACGGGACCAGTCCCTCCCTCACGGTCCAGCCGGTCCGCTTCGTCCCCGGTGCCGTCATCGACGCGACGACGGGCCTGGCCGACTGCGACGCCAACTACGAGGGCTCCATCCACTACAACATCCCGTTGGAGGTCCGCTGGTCGGGCAGCGACGGCACCAGCGGGCTGGCCGGATACGACGTGTACCGGCGGTTCGAGGAGGAGTCCCTGGCTCTGTCCAACACCCAGCAGACGTCGCTGCGGATCGCCGGAAAGGACGTGTTCAGCCCCTGCGGGGGCGGAGACGCTGCCATCGACTACCGCGTCGTCGCCAAGGACCACCGGCAGAACTCGGCGTCCTCGGCCTGGTTCGTGCCGGGCGTCGTCAGCGTGTGGCAGGAGGACGGGACCGCGCCGTGGCGCACCGACACCGTGCCCGTGGCGAAGTCCGGGGCATGGAGAGAGTCGCCCTGCGCCTGCTCCGACGGCCGCAAGACCTGGTACTCCACCACCGCCGGCAGCTCGCTCAGCTACACCGTCACGACCGGTGCCGGGGCCACGTTCGGCCTGGTCATGGGCAGGAACAGCAACCGCGGTCAGGTCGCCGTGAGCGTGGACGGCCGGGCCCCTGTGACCGTCGACACCTATGCCGCGTCCCCGCTCAACCGCGTCATCGTGTGGCAGACGGCGCTGAGCGCGGGCACGCACACCGTCAAGCTCGTCAACAAGGCGACCCCCGGACGGCCTCGCGTCGACGTCGACGCGGTGATGCTCACGATGGGCCAGACCGAGCAGCTGCGGTAGGACCCGTCGCAGGCGGGCGCGCCCTGGTCCGGCCCGACCGCACGAATGACGTGACGGCACGTCCCGTCGAGGGGCCGGTCGAGGTCGGCGCACGACCCGCGCGGCCGACCCAACGGACGTCCCGGCGGCCGACCCAACGGACGTCCCGGCGGACGCGGCGGAGGGCCCGTCGAGCTTGGGCTCAGTCCGCCTGCATCCGCCTGCGTGACGGCTGCACCCTCGGGGGCTCGCCGGGCATCTTGGGGAAGTCGGGTGGAAACGGCAGCTCGCCGAGGCCGCGCTCGGCATCGCGATCCCACAGCGACATCGCCGCCGCGAAGTCACCGACCGACTCCCCCATGCGCTCCCACGGGTCGCCCTGGGCGGCATACCGCTCAGGCACCGTGCGGACGGTCAGCGCGCGCGGGTCCACCTCCCGCAGCTCCTCCCAGGTGCACGGCGTGGACACCGGCGCGCCGGGCAACGGCCGCGGGCTCCACGCGGAGGCGATGGTGCGGTCACGGTTGGCCTGGTTGAAGTCGACGAAGATCTTGTCGCCGCGCTCCTCCTTCCACCAGGCGGTGGTCACCAGGTCGGGCAGCCGCCGCTCGAGCTCGCGGGCGATGCCGATGACCCCGTGCCGCACGTCGAGGAACTCGCGCTCCGGCCGGATGCGGGAGTACACATGCAGCCCGCGGTTTCCGGAGGTCTTGACCCAGGCAGCCAGCCCCAGTCCGCCCAGCAGCTCGCGCAGCACCAGGGCCGCCTCGACGACGTCGGCGAAGGGACGCCCCGGCTGCGGGTCGAGGTCGATGCGCACCTCGTCTGGGTTGTCCAGCGCGCTCTCGTCCGCAGCGGCGGTGACCGGCCAGGGGTGCAGCGTGATGGTGTTCATCTGGACCGCCCAGACAGCGGTCGCGACCTCGTCGATGACGAGCTGCGGATGCGCCCGGCCCGACGGGTAGGTGCAGACCACCGTGCGAGCCCATGCAGGGACGCCGCGAGGCGGGTTCTTGGAGTAGAACTCCTCCCCCTCGATCCCGGTCGGGAAGCGCTGCAGGGTCACCGGCCGACCCCTGACGGCGGCGAGGAGCGCGGGCCCGATGGCCACGACGTAGTCGGCGAGCTCCAGCTTGGTGATCCCGGCGTCGGGCCAGAGCACGTGCCCGGGACTGGAGATCCGCATCCGCCGGACGTCGCCGCCGGGCGCGGGGACGTCCAAGACCTGCGCGTCGACCACGCCGCCACCCTAACCCCCGCCCCGACCGCTCCGGCTGCCACCGACCCGTCGTGCTTTCCCGTGTTCGCCGGGCCGACGCCTCCGCAGTGTCCGTGCCCGCGCCTATCGTCGGTCTCGGCCCGCAACCCCGACGAAGGACCACCCATGAGAGTCACCCGAGCACGGCTCGTCGCCCTCGCGGTCGCGCCCGTCGCCGCCGCCGCCACCGTGCTTCCCCAGACGGCTGCCGACGCCATTCCCGCCGGCTCCGTGCTGGTCTCGGAGGTCTACGGCGGCGGCGGCAACAGTGGCGCCACCTTGACCCACGACTTCATCGAGCTGGCCAACCGGGGCGGCTCCGCCGTCGACGTGACCGGGTGGTCGGTGCGCTACTACTCCGCGGCCGGCTCCCTGGGCGGCTCCACGACCCTCAGCGGCTCGGTGGCTGCCGGGGGGCGCTATCTCGTGCAGGAGGCCAAGGGCGCCGGCGGCAGCGCCGCGCTGCCCACCCCCGACGCCACCGGCAGTGTGGCCATGAGCGCCACCAGCGGCAGGGTCGACCTGTATGCCGCCGACGGCACCCTCGTGGACCGGGTCGGGTTCGGCTCCTCCGCCACCTCTGAGACGGCACCCGCGCCCACGCTGTCCAACACCGAGTCGGCGACCCGGCGCAGCATCTGCACCGACACCGACGACAACGCCGCCGACTTCGCGGCCAGCACGCCGACGCCCGCAAGCTCCGCGGCGGCGCTCGAGCCGTGCGCGGGGACGGCGCCTCCACCGCCCTCGGGCGATCCCGCCCCGACGATCGCGCAGATCCAGGGCGCCGCCCACGTGTCCCCGCTCGCCGGCCGCCCGGTCCACGGCGTCTCCGGCGTCGTCGTCGCTGTCGGTCCGAGCGGCTACTGGCTGCAGAGCACCACACCCGAC
Source organism: uncultured Intrasporangium sp. (assembly GCA_937873285.1). Classification (GTDB taxonomy): domain Bacteria; phylum Actinomycetota; class Actinomycetes; order Actinomycetales; family Dermatophilaceae; genus CALMNV01. The sequence continues at coordinate 3,024 of CALMNV010000228.1, forward strand.
GCAGACCCTGCGACGAGCGAGGGGATCTACGTCTACACGCGCAGCGCCCCGACCGTGCAGGTGGGCGACCGCGTGACGGTGGGCGGCACGGTCACCGAGTTTCGCCCCGGCGGCTCTGCAGGCAACGACAACCTGAGCACCACGGAGATCACCGCTCCGACGACCACGCTCGTAGCGCGGGCCCAGGCGCTGCCGGCGCCCGTTGTGATCGGCCTCGACCGCGTCGCCCCCCAGCAGGTGGTGGAGGCGGGCGACCCCAAGAACGTCGAGAGCCCGGACGCCCCCTTCCGGCCCGCCACCGACGCCATCGACTTCTACGAGTCGCTCGAGGGGATGCGGGTCGCGGTGCGCGACGCGCAGGTCGTCGGGCCCACCGCGTCCTTCGGCGAGATCCCCGTCGTGCCGGGGCAGCGCGTCGCTGCGCTCCGCTCGAGCGCCGGGGGCGTCGTCTACGGCGGCTACGACCAACCCAACGCCATGCGGGTCCAGCTCGACGACGCCCTCATCGGTCGGGCGGCGATGCCCCAGGTCAACGTCGGCGA
>CALMNV010000229.1 GCA_937873285.1 uncultured Intrasporangium sp.
GTGGCCCGGCTCTCGACGGTCTGGCTGGTCCCGGTCCCGGAGGCCGACGAGACGCTCGCCGCGGTCGAGACCGAGGTCATCGAGGGCCAGCTCGCCGACGAGCGGGCCATGGCCGCGGCTCACGAAGCCGCGCCCATCCCGCCGGAGCCCACGACCGCCGTCGGTGAGCCCCCTGCCGTGGTCGAGGCGATGAAGGCAGCGACCGCGACGGTGAAGAAGGCCACCAGCAAGAGGGCGACCAAGGCGGCCGCGAGCACAGCGCGGAAGGCCACGACCACCGCCAAGCGGGCGACGAGCACGGCCAAGCGGGCTGCTGCGGCGACCGAGGCCGCGGCAGAGGCCGTCACCGACGCGGTGACCGGCGCGGTCTCCGAGGCGGCTGCGACGGTCAAGAAGGCGGCCACCAAGAAGGCGCCGACGAAGCGGGCCACCACCAAGGCCACCACCACCACCAAGGCCACCACCACCAAGGCCACCACCGCCAAGGCCACCACCGCCAAGGCCACCACCAAGCGGCCGGCCGCCCCGCCGACCACGAAGGGAGAGCAGTCGTGAGCCACCCGCGCGCCGGGCAGCCGGCCCAGCCCGAGGACCTCGTCGACGTCGACGCCCTCGTCGCCGCGTACTACGACCGCCACCCCGACCCCGACGACGTCGACCAGCAGGTCGCGTTCGGCACGTCAGGGCACCGGGGATCGAGCCTGCGGACCGCCTTCAACGAGGACCACATCCTCGCCACGACGCAGGCCATCTGCGACTACCGCGCCGCCCAAGGGTTCGACGGACCGCTCTTCATCGGCCGCGACACCCACGCGCTCTCCGAGCCTGCATGGCGCTCGGCCCTCGAGGTCCTCGTCGCCAACGACGTGACCGTCCTCGTCGACGACCGCGACGGCTACACGCCGACCCCTGCGGTGTCCCACTCGATCCTGCGCACCAACCGCGGCAAGCGCGAGGGTGCGAGAGGGCTGGCCGACGGCATCGTCGTGACACCCTCGCACAACCCTCCCGCGGACGGCGGCTTCAAGTACAACCCGCCGCACGGCGGCCCTGCCGACACCGACGCCACCTCGGTCATCGCGAAGCGGGCCAACGAGCTGATCCGCGAGGGCCTCGGCGGCGTCCGGCGGCTGGCGTTCGAGCAGGCCCGCCGAGCCGTGGCGGCATACGACTTCCTCGGCACCTACGTGGACGACCTGCCGGCCGTCCTCGACATCCCCCGCATCCGCGATGCGGGCGTGCGGATCGGCGCGGACCCTCTCGGCGGCGCGTCGGTGGCCTACTGGGCAGAGATCGCCGAGCGGCACCGGCTCGACCTCACCGTCGTCAACCCCGAGGTCGACCCCACGTGGCGGTTCATGACGCTCGACTGGGACGGCAAGATCCGGATGGACTGCTCGTCACCGTCGGCGATGGCCTCGCTCATCGCAGCCAAGGACGACTATGACCTCGCCACGGGCAACGACGCGGACGCCGACCGGCACGGCATCGTCACGCCCGACGCCGGCCTGATGAACCCCAACCACTACCTCGCGGTCGCCATCGGCTACCTCTACGGCGGCGGCCGGCCCGACTGGCCGGCGTCGACGGCCATCGGCAAGACCCTCGTCTCCTCCTCGATGATCGACCGGGTGGCCTCCGACCTGGGCCGCACGCTGCTCGAGGTGCCGGTGGGCTTCAAGTGGTTCGTGCCCGGGCTGCTCGACGGATCGGTGGGGTTCGGCGGCGAGGAGTCCGCGGGAGCCTCGTTCCTGCGCTTCGACGGCACGGTGTGGTCGACCGACAAGGACGGGATCCTGCTCGCGTTGCTCGCCTCGGAGATCCTCGCGGCGACCGGCCGCACGCCGAGCCAGCACTATGCCGAGCTCACCGAGCGGCACGGCAGCCCGGCCTACGCGCGCATCGACGCTCCCGCCGACCGCGCCCAGAAGGCCAAGCTCGCGGCCCTGTCCCCCGAGGACGTCTCGGCGCAGGCTCTGGCGGGCGAGCCGATCACGGCCAAGCTGACCCGGACTCCCGGCAACGGCGCCGCGATCGGCGGCCTCAAGGTGACGACCGCCAGCGCCTGGTTCGCCGCGCGGCCGTCGGGCACGGAGGACGTCTACAAGATCTATGCCGAGTCCTTCCAGGGCCCCGAGCACCTGGCCCGGGTGCAGGCCGAGGCGCGCGACGTCGTCGGGGCGGCGCTGCAGGAGTGAGCGAGTCGGGCCGCCGGGTTGGCTCGTCGCGGGCGCGGACGGCGAGCAGCGCGGACGGCGCCCGGTCGCGCCTCCACCCGTCTCCCCGACCGACCGCTGCAAGGGCGAGGCGGCGGCGTTCGGTCTAGAACAGCGCGCTCATGAGCATCTTGCGTGCCCGCCCCACGCGGTCGTCGGCCGGCCCGACGATGTCGAAGAGCTCGACGAGGTGCTCGCGGGCTGCGTTGCGAGCGCCGTCCGTGGTGACCCGCACCGTCTCGAGCAGCCGACCGAAGGCGTCGTCGATGTGGCCGCCGAGCAGGTCGAGGTCTGCGACGAGGATCTGCGCGTCGACGTCCCCGGGGGAGGCTGCCGCGGCGGCCCGCGCCGCCTGGGGGTCCACCCCGCTGGTGCGCTGGAGCAGGCCCACCTGGGCCAGCCCCACCCGTGCCTCGGCGTCGGCCGGGTTCTGGGCCAGGGCCTCGCGGTATGCCGCGGCGGCCGTGTCCAGATCGTCGGCCTCGATGGCCTCGAACGCCTTCTGGTGCAGCCTCGGGAGCGGGGGTTCGGCAACGTCCTCGTCCGTGGGCTCGGCGCCGGCGCCGGCACCGGGCACCTGGCCCGTCACGCCGTGCTGAGCCGCGAGCGCCAGCACCTGGTCGACGACCGCGGCGACCTGTGCCTCCGGCTGGACGCCCTCGAAGAGCGGGACGGGCTGGCCCTGCACCAGGGCGAACGAGACCGGCACCGCCTGCACCTGCAAGGCCTGCAGCACTGCCGGGTTGCTGTCCACGTCGACGGTCACGAGCTGGAAGCGACCGGCATACCGCTGCGCGACCGCTGTGAAGGTGCTCACCATGCCGGCGGACTCGGCGAGGCGTGACGACCACAGCACGAGGACGACCGGGTGGCGGGTGCTCGCCGCGATGACGTCGCGAAGGGTGGCGTCGGTGCCGGCGACCACGACGCCGCTGCCCCCGGCTCCGGCGGCTCCGGCGCCAGCACCGGCTGGCGTCGAGGCGGCGGCACCAGCCACTGAGGTCGGTGCCGGGCGCTTGAGCGAGGACAGGTCGACGGCGCCGCGCAGGGCGGCGGCGGTGAAGGGCTGCTGCGTCATGGTCCAATCCTGCCTCAGCGCACGGCGGCGCTGCGTCGCCCCCTCAGCTGCGCAGGGTGCGTGCCCGCCACCGACCAGCCGAGCGCTCCTCGCTGAGACCGCCGAGGTACTCGGCAGGCATCACATCGGCATACGCCTCCCGCTCGACGGTCATGTGCGCCTGACCCACCTCGTCAGCGTCCGCGGACGCCAACCGGGGAGGTGCGCCATGGCCTCTCAGCCATGCGACTGGTTCTCGACGGCCTCCTCCAGGCGCTGGAGCTTGCCGTCCAGCTCGCCGGTGAACCCCGGGCGGATGTCGGCCTTGAGCACGAGACTGACCCGCGGCGCCATGGCGCCCACGACGTCGCAGCACTCCTTGATGACGGCCATGCACTCCTCCCAGCTGCCTTCGATGGTGGTGAACATGGCATCGGTGCGGTGCGGCAGCCCGGAGGAGCGCACGACGCCGACGGCGCGGGCCACGGCTGCCGAGACCGACCCGGTCTCGTCGGCCGCGCCAGACACGGCCGGGGGTGCGGACGGGGCGACGGAGAAGGCGATCAGCATGCCCCTACCGTATGCCGCGAGGCGCCGGCTGACGGGGTCGCCGCGGGCAGCACCCGCCGCAGCTGCAGAGCCTCCTCGACGATCCGGAAGCCCAGCCGCTCGTTGATCGCAACCATCCACGGGTTGTCCTCGGCGTTCATCGTCTGCACCCGGCTCCGCTGCGGGAACGCCGCGGCGAGGGCTCGCAGGTTGGCCACCTTGACGGCCGTGCCGAGGCGGTGGCCCCGGTGCTCGGGCACGACGAGCGTGCCCAGCTGGAGGACGACGTCCGGGTCTCCGGCCGGGATGGCGAGGTCGGTGTAGGCGACCACCTCCCCCGTGTGCCGGTGCACCGCGACGGCCGTCAGCCGCTCCCTGCCGAGGCGGGACTCGTGGGCCAGGTGGTCGGCATAACCGTCGGGGTCCAGGGTCTCCTCCTCGAAGGTCACGTCGCCGGTCGGGGCGTCGAGGTCGAGCCGGTTCATCGCCGCGCACAGCGAGGGCCGCAGCGGCTCGGGGACTCCGTTGCGGTGGACCACCACGTCGTAGTCGCGCGACCAGGCCGGTCGAGCCGACGACTCGAGCCGGTCGAGGAGGGATCCCGGCATCGGTAGCGCGAGCTCTCGCACGATCTCGACGGAGTACACCTCGTAGCCGCGGGCGCGCGCGAACCGGCGCACCGGGTGCTCTGCTCGGGCTCCGGGAGGCACGAAGGCGTCGGTGAGCAGGGACACGCGGCCTGCCGCCACCGCCCGGGCCTCAAGGGCTTCGAGGAGCGCGCTGCCGATGCCCCTGCGCCGGTGATCCGGGTCGACGTGCAGCCCGGCCCAGCTCAGGGTGACGTTGTCCCGTCCGGGGAGCCAGATGCGGCCGCCTCCGACGACCTGGCCGTCGACGACCGCGACAACAGCCTCGTCGCGGGTGCCCGGATAGGAGTAGCGCGCCTCCTGGGTGGCTTCGACCAGGGACTCGCACACGAACGAGACGCGGGACGCGCGATCGCTGCGCACCGACGAGCGCCACAGCTGCTCCAGGACCGCGTCGTCGCTGCGGTCGAGCGGGAGGATCTCCATGACCTCCGACGGTAGGCCTGCAGCGGCGCTGACCACAAAGGCTTTTCCCTCAGCAGCGGGCCGAGGCCTGGGGCCCTGGAAGCGGCGTACGCAACCGACCACTCGACCGGCCGTACCCAACCGACCACTCGACCGGCCGTACGCAACCGACCACTCGACCGGCCGTACGCAACCGACCACTCGACCGGCCGTACGCAACCGACCACTCGACCGGCCGTAC
>CALMNV010000230.1 GCA_937873285.1 uncultured Intrasporangium sp.
GGCGGTGTCCCGGCCGTCCCAGGTGAAGTAGAGCGTCCTCGGCCCGGTGGTGGCCTGCGGCGGCAGGTTGCGCACCGAGGCACCGGACGCGTTGATCATGGCCACGGTGACGAAAGCATCTTCGTCGCTGCGCAGCGCGGTCAGCTTCACGGTCAGGCGGGCGCTGGTCGTCGTCGGGTTGAAGGCCGCCGGGCTCACCGACGGCGTCACGCCGGGAGCGATGGTGTCCAGCCGCACGGCGTCGTTGATGAAGTCGGTGTAGACGTTGCCGGCCCGGTCGGTGCCGGAGAAGTGCCAGGTGTAGAGGGCGTTGGGCAGCATCGTGCCCGACTGGTTGCGCCCGCCCCAGCGCAGCTGGGCGACGTTGCCGTCCCCAGAGGCCGAGTACAGCACCGTGCCCGAGACGTTCTCCAGCCGCCACGTCCAGCGCATGAGCTTGCTGAGGCGCAACGTCAGGTCGAGGGTGTCCACGCGGCCGTCTCCATTGGGCGAGATGTAGCCGGTGTCGGTGTTGAGGTCGACCTGCCAGACCGGTGAGGACCTGTCGACCTCGATGAACAGCGGAGCGGAGAGGCTGCTGACGTTGCCCAACGGGTCGGTCGCCCGAGCCGTGACGGCCGAGATTCCCGAGCCGAAGGCGGTGGTGGCCGTGACGGCATACGCGCCGTCCGCGTCGGCCACCCCCCGGCCGACCTCGACGTCATCCATGTAAACGACCACGGTGGATGACGGGTCGACAGACCCGACGTCGCCGACGAAGGTCGGCAGAGTGACGCTGGTGAGGTCGTCGATGTTCGAGTCGCCGGTGTCGCTCGCCGCGGAGAGGTCGGGGGTCGCAGGGGTCCTGGACAGCGAGTCCTCGGTGTAGGTCGCGAAGGTGCAGGCCGACACGTTGCCGGCCCGGTCGGTCGTCGTGACCCCGAAGCTCGTGAAGCTGTTGTCGGGCACCGTGACGGCAAGGCCGTCCGGCGGCAGGTCGGCGAGGCTGACGACGCTGAACGGGGCGGCGCAGGCGCCGTCGTTGCGGTAGAAGCGCAGCACGGAGCCCGGCTCGCTCGTCACCAGGATCTGCACCGTGTTCGCGTTCGCCGGCCCGGGGTTGCTCAGGGTCACCGTCGGCGCGGCGGGAGCCACCGTGTCCAGCTCGTACGAGGTGAGGTACGAGCACGCGGTCTCCGTGCCGTCCCCGGCGACGGCCTTGCCGTAGTACGTCGTCGTGACGGCTGCCGGGTCGGTCGTCACCGTGACGACGAAGGTGCCGGTGTCACCGGCGGTCACGGCCGTGGCGGCCGATGAGGCGCATCCGGCATCGGAGTAGACGCTCACGCTCGAGCCTGCGGGCGCGGTGCCGGTGAGCACCGGCAGCGGGTCGCTTCCGGGAGAGGTCGGTGAGATGCTGACGAAGGTGACCGGCTCCAGCGCCAGGGCGGGGGTCGCGATCATGGAGCCGGCCGTGGCCACGGCCACCACCGCCCCGAGCAGACGAGTCAGGCAACGGCTCGGCGTCAGTCGACGAGCCCTTCCCGTGCGGCGTGTGGACATGGTGTGCGCGGTTCCCGACATGGCCGGCCCAGCCTTTCTCCCCGCACCAGCGTGAGGCGGTCACCTTGGAGATTTCTTGGGCTGCCCGCGGCCCGCCCCCCCTGTGGAGCGAGGCCCGTGCGAGGCTGCTGCAGCACGCGCTCCGCCCCGGGCGCCGCGTCCGACCCACGCCACGAAAGGCCATCCTCATGCGCTACACGACCCTCGGGCCCAGCGGCACGATCGTGTCCACCCAGACCCTCGGCACCATGACGTTCGGTGCGGAGGCGGACGAGGCGACGTCGGGTCGGATGATCGAGGTCTTCGTCGAGCACGGCGGCACACTGTTGGACACGGCCGACGTCTACAGCGCCGGCGTCTCGGAGGAGATCCTCGGGCGTTGGCTCGCCAAGCACCCCACCGACGCGGCGCAGCTCATCCTTGCCACCAAGGGCCGCTTTCCGACGGGCGGCGGGCCGAACGATGCCGGCCTGTCGCGGCGGCACCTTCGCGCCGCGCTCCATGCCTCGCTCTCGCGCCTCGGGGTCGACCACATCGACCTCTACCAGCTGCACGCCTGGGACGGGCTGACCCCCGTGGAGGAGACGCTGCGCTTCCTCGACGACGCCGTGTCGGCCGGCACGATCTGCTACTACGGCTTCTCGAACTACCTCGGCTGGCAGGTGACCAAGGCGGTGGAGACGGCACGCCGGCACGGCTGGGCCCTGCCCGTGACGCTGCAGCCGCAGTACAACCTGCTGGTGCGTGGCATCGAGCACGAGGTCGTGCCCGCGTGCCTGGACGCTGGGGTCGGACTGCTGCCGTGGTCGCCGCTCGCGGGCGGCTGGCTGACCGGCAAGTATCGGCGGGACGTCCGCCCGACTGGAGCGTCCCGGCTCGGCGAGGACCCCGAGCGGGGCATGGAGGCGTGGGGGCCGCGCAACGCCGAGCAGCGCACGTGGGCGGTGATCGAGACGGTGGCCGACATCGCGCAGCAGCTCGGCGTCTCCTCTGCCCAGGTCGCGCTCGCCTGGCTGGCGGCGCAGCCCGCCATGACCTCGGTGATCCTCGGCGCCCGCACCGTGGACCAGCTCGTCGACAACCTGGCGGCGGCCGACCTCGACCTCGGCGCCGAGCACCTCGACCTCCTCGACGAGGTGAGCGCGCCCGAGATGGACGACTACCCCTATGGCGCGGCGGGCATCGCCCAGCGGCAGCGCAGCCTGCCGGGGCACTGAGCCGGGCGCCGGACGGCCGTATGCCGCAGTCAGGGGTGGCGTCGCCGGCGCACCGCGCAGTCCGGCCGATGGCAGGGACTGACCCGGCCGGTCCACCCTCGGCGGCGAAAGATCTCCTCCAGCTCCAGAGCGAAGCGGCACTGGCCGCCGTGGACGTCGGGCCAGAAGGCCCGCACCGTCAGCCGGCCCGTGCCGGCGGTCTCACGGTCCCGTCGGCCGTCGCGCTGCTGCGCCCTCCACCCGGCGTGGCCGGCCCGCCCGTCGACCTCCACGATGACCTTCACCTCCTCGTATGCGTTGTCCCGTCGCTTCGACCCCGGTCCCGGCTGCTGGCGGAGCCCACGCGGTAGCCCGTGTGCCTCCTCGACGTCCCGGACGTAGCGGCGCTCGGCAGCGCTCTCGACGCCTCCCGCCACATCTGCGATGACCTCGGCGAGGACGAGGCGGTTGCCTTGGTTGGGCCGCTGGTCAAGGGCCATCCGCAGGTTGCGCGCGGACGTCTGGCCGCTGCTGCAGGCGCGAGCGATGAGGCTGACTGCCGTGTCGAGCGGCTCGCCGAGGGCCAGGTCGAACACGGTGTGCTCGATGGTGGTCCGATGCGGCCAGGCGGTCTCCGACGTGCGCTCCAGCGCATGACGGCTGCGGTGCAGCACCACCCCCGGCCTGGGGCAGGGACGCCGGGTGACCGGGACGACGACATGGGTGCGATCCGGTGGGCGCTCGAGCAGACCCCAGGCGTAGCCGGCACTCGGTCCGCAGAGCGCGGACGGCAGACCCACGTGGAGCAGGGCCGCCAGGGCGGTGGAGTCCCAGTCACGCCGCCCCGGTGTCGTGCTGTAGACGCCTGGGTGAACGCGCAGCCACCGGCCCGATTCGACTCGCCATCGGATCGCCTTGTCGCTCAGCCCTGCCGAGCGCGCCTGGGTGCGGGTGACGAGGCCGAACTGTCCGGCGATGACGGCAGCGAGCAAGGAGCCCATGGCCCCAGCGTCGGACCAGCTGCTGGTCCCCCGCGCCCGTCATCCCCAGATGTCGTGCCGAGCGCCCGGTGGCGTGGGGGGTGTGGAGGGTTGTAGCCCTCCTGGGGGCCACAACCCTCCACAGGGCCGGCCGGCGGCGGTGGGTCAGCAGCCGACGAGGCGCTGGGCGAGGTAGCCCTCCACCTTGTCCAGGCAGATGCGCTCCTGCGCCATCGAGTCGCGCTCGCGGATCGTCACGGCGGCATCCTCGAGGGTGTCGAAGTCGACGGTGACGCAGAAGGGCGTGCCGATCTCGTCCTGGCGACGGTAGCGCTTGCCGATGGCGCCCGCGTCGTCGAAGTCGATGTTCCAGTGACGGCGCAGCGCGGCTGCGAGGTCGCGGGCCTTGGGCGAGAGGTCGGCGTTGCGCGAGAGCGGCAGCACGGCCGCCTTGACGGGCGCCAGGCGCGGGTCGAGGCGCAGCACGACCCGCCGGTCGACGCCACCCTTGGTGTTGGGCGCCTCGTCCTCGGCATACGCGTCGACGAGGAAGGTCATCAGCGAGCGGGACAGGCCGGCCGCGGGCTCGATGACGTAGGGGGTGTAGCGCTCCCCGGTGGCCTGGTCGAAGTAGACCAGCTCGTGGCCCGAGTGCGTGCTGTGGCTCGACAGGTCGAAGTCGGTGCGGTTTGCCACGCCCTCGAGCTCGCCCCACTCGGAGCCGGCGAAGTTGAAGCGGTACTCGATGTCGACGGTGCGCTTGGAGTAGTGCGACAGCTTGTCGGCCGGGTGCTCGAAGTGGCGAAGGTTTTCGGGGTTGATGCCGAGGTCGGTGTACCAGCGGGTGCGCTCGTCGATCCAGTACTGGTGCCACTGCTCGTCCTCGCCGGGCTTGACGAAGAACTCCATCTCCATCTGCTCGAACTCGCGGGTGCGGAAGATGAAGTTGCCCGGGGTGATCTCGTTGCGGA
>CALMNV010000231.1 GCA_937873285.1 uncultured Intrasporangium sp.
GCGCGCGGACGGCCCGGCAGGAAGGTCGGGCACCCGACCGGCCGACGGCTGGTGGACGAGCAGATGGGGCTCTCCGGGCACGAGGAGCACAACGTGTCGCGGCAGCCACTGGTTGCCGACGTAGAGCAGTGCCGGCCGGCCGGGACTGACGCTGGCCAGCAGCGCGGCATACGTGCCCTCGAGCACTCCGGTGCCGCCGAGACGCAACCAGCGCACCGAGTACGACCCGCCAGGGGAGGCCCTGGTGCGCTGCAGCTCCGCGCGCGCGCCCCACGGTGGTGTCCCGAGGGCTCGCGGCCAAGGCAGCTGCACCCCCCCGGCACGGGCGACCAGCGCGTTGGTCCGTGCGGCGACCAGCCGCTCGTGCGCAGCGAAGCGGGCGTCGGCCTCAGCGGTGGCGGGCCACGCCGCGTGGCCAGGGCGGCCTGAGCCGCTGCCGTCGAGGAGCACCTCGGCGAAGGTCGGGTCGAGGAGCATGCGGGCCACGAGCAGGCAGGCAGAGCCGCACGTCGTCGGGGACTGCTGGCGGGGGGCCGCTTCACCGACGTCGAGCCGGAACCGCGTCGCCATGGCTCAGGACCGGCAGGCCGCAGTCGTCAGGCAGACTCTTTGCGCTGCCGCTTCGAGCGGGGCTCGGCACCGCGACGCACGATGGTGGGGTTGACGTTGTCGAGCACCACCTCGCGGGTGACGACCACGCGGGCGATCCCGGCGTCGCTGGGCACGTCGAACATCACGGGCAGCAGCACCTCCTCCATGATGGCGCGCAGTCCCCGGGCGCCGGTGCCGCGCAGGAGCGCCTGGTCGGCGACCGCGTCCAGGGCGTCGTCGGTGAACTCCAGCTCGACGCCGTCGATCTCGAACATCCGCTGGTACTGCTTGACGAGCGCATTGCGCGGCGTGGTGAGAATGTTGACCAGCGCTGCCTGGTCGAGCGGCGACAGGGTCGTCAGCACCGGCAGGCGCCCGATGAACTCGGGGATCAGGCCGAACTTGAGCAGGTCCTCGGGCATGACGTCCGCGAAGCCGTCGGTCTGCTCCTTTGCGCTGGTCAGGACCGCTCCGAAGCCGAGGCCCTTGCGGCCGGCCCGTGACTCGATGATCTTCTCCAGGCCCGCGAACGCTCCGCCGACGATGAACAGCACGTTGGTCGTGTCGATCTGGATGAACTCCTGGTGCGGGTGCTTGCGGCCGCCCTGGGGGGGCACGGAGGCGGTGGTGCCCTCGAGGATCTTCAGAAGGGCCTGCTGCACGCCCTCACCGGAGACGTCCCGGGTGATCGAGGGGTTCTCGCTCTTGCGGGCGATCTTGTCGACCTCGTCGATGTAGATGATGCCCGTCTCGGCCTTCTTGACGTCGTAGTCGGCGGCCTGGATGAGCTTGAGCAGGATGTTCTCGACGTCCTCGCCGACGTAGCCGGCCTCGGTCAGCGCCGTCGCGTCGGCGATCGCGAACGGCACGTTGAGAAGCCTCGCCAGCGTCTGCGCCAGGTAGGTCTTGCCCGAGCCGGTGGGGCCGATGAGCAGGATGTTGGACTTCGCGATGTCGACGTGGTCGTCGGCCTTCTTGACGCCCTCGCCGGCCTGGATGCGCTTGTAGTGGTTGTAGACGGCGACGGCGAGCGACTTCTTCGCGTTGTCCTGCCCGACGACGTAGTGCTCGAGGAAGTCGAAGATCTCCCGCGGCTTCGGCAGGTGCTCGAGGCCGAGCTCGGAGGACTCGGCGAGCTCCTCCTCGATGATCTCGTTGCACAGGTCGATGCACTCGTCGCAGATGTACACACCGGGGCCGGCGATGAGCTTCTTGACCTGCTTCTGGCTCTTTCCGCAGAACGAGCACTTGAGCAGGTCCCCACCTTCTCCGATGCGCGCCACCTGTTTGCTCCTGGATCGGTCGGCAGACGCAGCACCGAGGTGCGCACGCCCGGGCCCCGGCTGCGGGACCGTAGTCCCATTAGACGACGCGGCCCCCACCCTCGTCGTGCGCAACGCCGTTTGTCCGCTGACGGCTGACAAACCATCCGAGCCAGCGTCTGGGAGCGCGAGGCCGCAGACCGCGCCGTCCAAGCCGGCAGCAGGGCGCTGGGATGAGGGGCGGCCGGCGGAGCGGTGGCGCGCCTGATCTCAGCACCCACGTCGAAGCCGTCGGTGCCGGCCAGCAGCCACGAGGCGGCAGGGCCACCACTGGCTCAGCAGCCGCTGCGGCATCTCCCCGGAGGCAGGCACCTCGGCGGGCCGCCACATCGTGCCCATGGATGCCGGCTGAGCCGGATGCCCGAGAAGGGGCTGGTCCCAGGGCGGCGGGGCGCCGAAGTGGTCGCTCACTTGGCGCACGCCGAGGATCTGCCGTCGACAAGTCTCCCGAGGCCGAGGCAGAGCAGCGACCTGCGCGCGCGCCGTCGGCGCGCCGGCCGGGCCCGCGGCCGCCGGACGCTGCGCAGGCCGGGTCAGGTCAGGGTGAGAGTGTGCGGGCCAGGGCGACGTACTGCGCCCGGGCCTCGCTCGGCTCCATTCCGGCGAGCGCCGCCCAGGCGTCGTGCTTGGCCCGCGCCACGGGGTTGGTGAAGCCTGGTCGCTTGCCCTCGGCGTCGCCCTGCGTGGCCTGCTTGTAGAGGGCGTAGAGACGCAGCTTGAGCTCGTTGCCCGGGTCGCGGCGCAGCGCGTTGACCGTCGCGACCGCCAGCTCGAACGTGTCTTGGCTCACTGTCCGCCTCCTCGACTGCCCTGTGCCGCCACGCCATTGTGCCGCCACGCCATTGCCCCCGTATGCCGCGAGGCGGCTCCTCGGCGAGGCGCCGGCCCCGCGGCACACGACCGACATCCCGCTGCTCAACTGACGAGCGAGGCCTTCCGGGAGGAGAGCACCTCGTCGATGAGCCCGTAGGCCCTGGCGTCCTCGGCGGAGAGGATCTTGTCGCGCTCGATGTCCTCACGGACCTGGTCGGAGGTCCGCCCGGTGTGGCGGGCCAGCGTGTCCTCGAGCCAGGTGCGCATCCGCAGCACCTCGTTGGCCTGGATCTCGATGTCCGAGGCCTGGCCGTAGTCGCCGCCGGACAGCGCCGGCTGGTGGATGAGGATCCGGGCGTTGGGCAGCGCGAAGCGCTTGCCCTGCGCTCCGGCGCCAAGCAGCACCGCCGCCGCCGACGCCGCCTGCCCGATGACGAAGGTCTGGATGTCGGGCCGGACGAACTGCATCGTGTCGTAGATCGCCGTCATCGCCGTGAACGACCCCCCCGGGCTGTTGATGTACATGAGGATGTCGCGGTCGGGGTCGAGCGACTCCAGCACCAGCAGCTGGGCGATGATGTCGTCTGCGGACGCGTCGTCGACCTGCACGCCGAGGAAGATGATGCGGTCCTCGAAGAGCTTGTTGTAGGGGTCCGACCGCTTCATCCCATAGGAGGTGCGCTCCTCGAACTGGGGAAGGATGTAGCGGCTCGTCGGCTGCCCGGGCGCCGCAGCGACGGGCCGACCGGCATACGGGTTGGTCATCATGATCTTCTCCACGAATCCTTGGTCTGCCGGGCGGGTCAACGGGCCGAGTCGGTCGAGTCGGTCGAGTCGGGCACGTCTGTCTTCGCGTCGGCCTGTCCAACGCCCGTGCCCTCGACAGCCTGGTCCGAGCGCTGGAAGACGTGGTCGACGAAGCCGTACGTCTTGGCCTCCTCGGCGCTGAACCAGCGGTCCCGGTCAGAGTCCTTGGTGATCTGCTCGACGCTCTGCCCAGTGTGCTGGGCGATGAGCTCGGCCATCTGCTTCTTGACGAAGAGCATCTGCTCGGCCTGGATCTTGATGTCGGTCGCGGTGCCGCCGATGCCGCCGGACGGCTGGTGCATCATGACCTGCGCGTGCGGAGTGGCATAGCGCTTGCCCCTGGTGCCGGCGGACAGCAGGAACTGGCCCATCGAGGCGGCCATGCCCATGGCGACGGTGGCGACGTCGTTGGGGATCCAGTTCATCGTGTCGAAGATGGCCATGCCGGCCGAGATCGAGCCACCGGGGCTGTTGATGTAGAGCCAGATGTCCTTGCCGGGGTCCTCGGCGGAGAGCAGCAGCAGCTGGGCGCAGATGGCGTTGGCGTTGTCGTCGCGCACGTCCGACCCGAGGAAGATGATCCGCTCCTTGAGCAGGCGGTTGTAGATGTGGTCGTCGAGACCACCCGGCATGCCGTTGCCGTTAGCGGAGCTGTCCGAGGTCACCATGTCTCCATCGTCGAAGTTCTCCAGCCTGGCCGGCCACTGGTCGAGGCCGCAGGCTGGCTCGTCACTGACCCTAACGCGGAGCACTGACACCCCATTTCCCGCCCCCGGCCGTGTTCGCCGTCAGCGCAGAATGGGTCGGTATGCCGCCCGTCCGCTCCTCGCGCTCAGCTGCTCGACCCGTTGTCCTGGCCGGACTGCCCGGCGTCCGCGACCGCCCCCGTGGTGTCGAAGGATGACCCGTCGTCCTCCGTCGCGGTGTCCGTCGGGATGGTGGCCGGGCCCTCGTCGACCCCTGCGACGTCCTCGGCACCGGCAACGTCCTGCCGGCTCGAGGCGGCGGCTCCGGCCCGCAGGTCCTCCGGGACGTCGCCATCTCCATCTCCAGACATGGCGGCCAGGCCGCCCACCGCGTCGTGGGCCTGGCCGGCACCGTGCTCCGGGCCGTCGGTGACCTCGCTCGTGCGTGCGCTCGCCCCGCTCGTGTCATCGAGCCGGGCTGCGCCCACGTCGAAACCGCCGAGGTCCTCGCCGCCGACCGCGCTCGAGCCCAGTCCCTCGCCCTCGGTCACCTCGAAGCCGAGGCCGGCCCGCCCCTCACCCGTGGTGGCCGCACTCTCCCCCGCGGCCGGAGCAGGGCCCGACCCGCTCTCTGACGCCTCGGTCGGACCGGCCGCAGCCTGCGCCTCCGGCGGCGTGCCGACCCCGCCGAGGCCGACGTGCTCGCCGGGCCTCGGCCGGTCCTCGCGGTCGCCGTCCTGCCTGTCGTCGTTTCCCGACGCGTCCTGCGCGCCGTCCACGTTGTCGAAGGTGGCCATCGCTCCAAGCTCCTCACTTGTCAGGGGCCGGCCCGACGGTTGCCCGATCGGACCAACCGCGTCACCGGCCGGCCATGGTGCTCCCATACCCACTTCCGGCAGCCGGGCATGCCCCGACACGACGCACCTCAGGCGGCACGTCCGACGGTGAAGCGGCTCAGGCGCCGGGCTTCTGCTCGCCGGTCGGCTCGGACTGTGCACCCTCGGCCTCGTCGACGGCGGCCTGCGCCTCGGTGACGACCTCGGCCTCGGCCTCGGCCTCGACAGCAACCTGCCGCCCGTGCGATGCGTCGCTCGAGGCGTCGTCGACGTCGCCCGGCTCCTCGGTGGGCTCGTCGTCCTCGGTGCCGGGCACCGCCGCGGTGAGGTCGACGACGGAGCCGGCGGTGTCCTTGACGGTGATCTTCTCCAGCACCAGCGCCAGTGCCTTGCGGCGGGCCACCTCAGCGACCATGGCCGGGATCTGACCCTGCTCGTCCATCGACTTGGCGAACGTGTTGGGGTCGACGCCGTACTGCTGAGAGCTCATCACGAGGAACTCGACGAGGTCCTGCTGCCCGACCTGGATCGACTCCTTCTCGGCGAGCGCGTCGAGCAGCAGCTGGGTGCGCAACGCCTTGCGGGTG